>NZ_JBHZAG010000051.1:26377-70901 GCF_042754125.1 Amycolatopsis sp. NPDC059235 | reverse complement strand
CCTTGAGGGAATCTGATTCCCTCAAGGAGCCCTTCACAGACCGTGGAAGGACGTGAGGGGAACCCTGGGGGACTCAGAGTCCGTGAGGGTTCCCCTCACGGACGGTCCTCGGGGGGCGGGGGCGGAGCGGGGCAGTACCGTCAAGCTTCGTGGACATCGCTGAAACGCCTGGTCCGGCTCACCTTGCCGAGTACACGACGCTGCGCCTCGGCGGGCCGGTGCGTCGGTTCGTCATCGCGACCACCGCCGTGGAACTCGTCTCCGCCGTGCGCGACGCCGACGACGCGGGCGAGCCCGTGCTGTTGCTCGGTGGCGGGTCGAACCTCGTGGTCGGCGACGAAGGCTTCGACGGGACCCTCGTGCGGATCGCCAACACTGGCTGGACCCGCGATGGCGACATCGTCGAGGTGGCCGCCGGGCAGGAGTGGGACGCGTTCGTTGCCGCGCTGGTCGACAACGGTCTTGGCGGGCTCGAGTGTCTCTCCGGGATCCCGGGGTCAGTGGGGGCGACGCCGATTCAGAACGTGGGGGCGTACGGCGGCGAGGTGGCCGAGTCGATCGTTTCCGTCGAGTTGTACGACCGGGCGGCGAAAGAAGTGCGCACGGTCAAGGCTGACGAGCTTGGCTTCGCCTATCGCACCAGCGTGCTCAAGGGCACCGATCGCGGCGTCGTGCTGAGTGTGCGGTTCCGGATCGATCCGAGCGGGCAGTCCGCGCCTATCCGGTACGCCGAGTTGGCGCGCACGCTGGGTGTCGAGATCGACGCGAAAGTCCCCGCCGCGCAGGCTCGGGAAGCGGTGCTCGGACTCCGGCGTGGCAAGGGCATGGTGCTCGACGCCGCTGATCACGACACCTGGAGTGCGGGGTCGTTCTTCACCAACCCGATCGTCCCCGAAGAAGAAGCGCCGGCCGTCCTCGAGAGGATCGCGGAGTCGACCGAGGGCAAGATCCCGCAGTACCCGGCGAGCGGCGGGGTGAAGTTGTCCGCCGCGTGGCTGATCGAGCGGGCCGGGTTCGGCAAGGGGTACCCCGGGCCTGGGGGGCGGGTTTCGCTGTCCACCAAGCACACTCTCGCGCTCACGAACCGCGGCGGGGCCAGTACGGAAGACCTGCTGCGGCTGGCTCGCGAGGTCCGGGACGGGGTCGAAGAGCGGTTCGGCGTGCGGCTGCGGCCGGAACCACTGCTGATCAACTGTTCGCTCTGACGCCATCGGGGTAACCCAGGTGAGCCAGGTGACAGGAAATCGGCGGCAACCGGGCGCCGGGTGAAACGTCTTGCGGGATGGAGAGGAATTTCCGGTTCGCAGGTAACGTCGAAGCGCTCACCGACGCTGATGTGCGTGGGAGATGCCGGTGCGGGGGACAAGTGGAGGTAAGACCGTGATCGAGCGCCGTACGGTGTTCAAGGCCGTTCTCGCGACCGGCGCGGCGGCGCTGGCCGCCGCGTGCTCGGGCGGCAGCAACGACGGCACCGCCTCGCCGCAGGGCGGGAGCGGCGACAACGGCGGCAAGCCGGTCGCCCCGGTGGCGAAGCTCACCGCGACCCCGGCCGTCGGGGCCAAGGACGCGAGCGTGCGCGAGCCGGTGGTGGTGAAGGTCGCCGAAGGCAAGCTCACCGAGGTCAAGCTGACCAACGAGGGCGGCGACGAGATCAAGGGCGAGATCGCCGCCGACGGCCTGTCCTGGACCAGTTCCGAACCGCTCGGCTACGGCAAGACCTACAACTACGCGGCCAAGGCCACCGGCACCGACCAGCGGCCCGCCGAGCTCAAGGGCTCGTTCGCGACGATCAGCCCGGCCAAGACGGTGCGCGCCACGCTGAACCCGGGCGACAACGCCGAGGTCGGCGTCGCGATGCCGATCAGCGTGAAGTTCAACGGGGCCGCCCCGAAGGACCGGGCCGCGGTCGAGAAGGCGCTCAAGGTCAAGACCAGCAAGGACGTCGAGGGCTCGTGGGCCTGGATGTCGGCGAACCAGGTCGACTGGCGGCCCAAGGAGTACTGGCCGGCCAACACGAGCGTCGAGGTCGAGGCGAACCTGTACGGCGTGGACCTCGGCGGGGGCGTCTTCGTGAAATCGGACGTCAGCACCAAGTTCAAGATCGGCCGCAACCAGGTGGTCAAGATCAACACGCCGGACCATGTGATGAAGGTCTACCGCGGCGGTGCGGAGAGCGCGAGCTACCCGTGCTCCAACGGGCTCGACTCGGTCGTCGACCGCAACACCCCGAACGGCACCTTCATCATCATGTCGAAGGAGCCGCACGCGGTGTTCGACAACGCCCGCTACGGCTACACCAACGTCAACAAGAAGTGGGCCTGCCGGTTCTCCAACCACGGCGAGTTCATCCACGAGAACCAGGACAACGCGGCCGCGATCGGCAAGACCAACAACTCGCACGGCTGCGTCAACCTGCTCGAGGCGGACGCCAAGGCCTACTTCGACACGGCGATGATCGGCGACCCGGTCGAGGTCACCGGCTCGAAGCTGGGCAGCCCGACGAACTCCGACGTCAAGGACTGGTTCTACGACTGGTCGACCTGGAAGTCGCTCTCGGCCGCGAAGTGATCCACTGGCCGTCTGCTAACAAGTAGAAGTGAACACTGAGGTAACCGGGGCCGGCGGCGTGCGGATCGCACTGCGCGTCGAAGGCCCGGAGAACGCGCGTCCGATCGTCTTCGTGCACGGCTGGGCCCAGTCCGCCGCGGCCTGGTCCGCTCAGCTGGCCGACCCGGCGCTGAGCGGGCAGTTCCGGCTCGTCGCGATGGACCTGCGCGGGCACGGCGCGTCCGACGTCCCGAAGGACGGCTACGACGACCCGGCGCAGTGGGCGGGCGACCTCGCCGCGGTGCTCGATTTCGCCGGTCCGGACGCGATCGTCGTCGGCTGGTCCTACGGCGGGCTGGTGATCACGGACTACCTGCGCGAGCACGGCACCGCACGGCTCGGCGGCATCGTGCTGGTGGGCGCGATCACCGAGATCGGCCGCAAGCGCGAAGGCGGCGCGACCGGGCCGATCATGCGGGCCGCGCTGCCCGCCGCGCTTTCGGACGACGCCGAGGTGGCGATCCCCGCGCTGGTCGAGTTCACCCGCGCCCAGGCCAGCGCAAAGGTGCCCGGTGGGTACGCACAGGCGATGCTCGGCAGTTCGCTTTCGGTGCCGCCCGCGGTGCGCGGCGCGCTGTTCCGGCGGGACATCGGCAGTGGTGAGGTGCTTGCCGCGGTCGACAAGCCGACGCTCGTGGTGCACGGCTCGGCCGACGGTGTGGTGGATCCTTCGGCGGCAGAGTATTCGGCCGGGAAGATTCCGGGGGCCGTCCTGCGTTGGTTCGTTGAGGCCGGGCATCTGCCGTTCGTCGAGGAGCCGGAGGACTTCAACTCCGTGCTGCGGCGGTTCGCCGGGGACGCAGCCGAGTAGCAGGAGTGACTAGGTGACCCTCAAGGGATTCATCGCGCAGCCGCGCCGGATCGCGGTCTTGTCCGTGCACACCTCCCCGCTCGAGCAGCCGGGCACCGGCGACGCCGGCGGGATGAACGTGTACGTCAGCCAGACCGCGCAGGAGATGGCGCGGCGCGGCATCGAGGTCGAGGTCTTCACCCGGGCGACGTCGTCGGACCAGCCGCCGCTGGCCGAGCTGGCGCCCGGCGTGACGGTGCGGCACGTGCCGGCCGGGCCGTTCGAGCCGCTGGCGCGCGACGAGCTGCCCGCGCAGCTGTGCGCCTTCACCTCGGGCGTGCTGCGCGCGGAAGCGTTCCACGAGCCGGGCTACTACGACCTGATCCATTCGCACTATTGGCTCTCCGGCCAGGTCGGCTGGCTCGCTCGGGACCGCTGGGGCGTGCCGCTCGTGCACACCGCGCACACGCTGGCCAAGGTCAAGAACTCACTGCTCGCCGAGGGCGACAAGCCCGAGCCGCGGACGCGGGTGATGGGCGAGGAGCAGGTGGTCGCCGAGGCGGATTGCCTCGTCGCGAACACGCAGGTCGAAGCTCGGCAGCTGGTCGATCTCTACGGGGCCGCCGCGCCCGCGGTGCACGCCGTGCCGCCGGGGGTCGATCTCGAACGGTTCACGCCCGGCTCGCAGCAGGACGCGCGCCGCGAGCTGAACCTGTCGCGGGACGCGGTGGTGCTCGCCTTCGCCGGACGGATCCAGCCGCTCAAGGCCCCGGACGTCCTGCTGCACGCGGCGGCGGAAATGCTGCGGCGGCGGCCGGAATTGGCGTCGAGGCTGGTGGTTCTGGTGGTCGGCGGGCCGTCCGGGACCGGGCTGGAGCAGCCGCAGGCGCTGCGCGAGCTGGCGGTGTCGCTGGGCATCGCCGAGCAGGTGCGCTTCCTGCCGCCGCAGAGCGGGCTGAAGCTGCGCACGGTGTTCCGCGCCGCCGACGTCGTCGCGGTGCCGAGCTACAACGAATCCTTCGGTTTGGTAGCGCTCGAAGCGCAGGCGTGCGGCACGCCGGTGGTGGCGGCCGAGGTCGGCGGGCTGCCGGTCGCGGTGCCGCACGGGGTGTCCGGGCTGCTGGTTCCCTCGCACGGCGCGGAGGAATGGGCCGACGCGCTCGCCGCCGTCGCGCTGCGGCCGGATCGCCGAGCCGAACTCGCGGCCAACGCGGTGCGGCACGCGCAGCGGTTTTCCTGGCGGCGCACCACGGATTCCTTGCTCGACATCTATGCTCAGGCGACCAGAGCGTTCCGGCAGGCGCTGGAACTGCGGGCGGAGGTGGCAGTGTGAGCCTTGACGCGACTATCAAGTCCACTTTGGACTCAAGTGGGCTCAAGTACGACCGTCGCGGCGAAGGCCGTTATTTCGTGACGTTGCCGGGAACCAAGAAGCTGCAGACCAACTGCTGGCTCGTGGACGGCGACCACGCGTTCTCGGTGGAGGCGTTCGTCTGCCGCCGTCCCGACGAACGGCACGAGGACGTGTACCGGTTCCTGTTGCAGCGCAACGCCCGGCTCTACGGCGTGCACTACACAGTGGACAGTCTCGGCGACATCTACCTGGTCGGCCGCTTCGGCAAGGAGACGGTGACCGAGTCCGAACTGGACAAGATCCTCGGCCAGGTGCTCGAAGCCGCCGACGGCGATTTCAACCCGCTGCTGGAAATCGGGTTCGCCACGTCGATCAAGCGCGAGTGGGACTGGCGCGTCTCGCGCGGCGAATCGCTGGCGAACCTGCAGGCGTTCAAACACCTCGCGGAACCGGCCGACGGCCACGAACCGGGGTTGACCGACTCGTAACCGATTCCGTGCAACGCCTTCTCCGGTCGTCTCGTCTCACCGCCGACGACTGGAGGGAGACGGGGATGCGGACTCGATGGAGATACGCGCTCGCCGGCGCCGCGGTGTTTCTGCTGGCCGGATGCAGCAGCAACAGCGCGGATTCGGCGAGGTCGGCGATCGCGCCCGCGCAGCAGCAGGGCGCGGCGCCTAAGCAGGGCAACGCGCAGGCGTCGGTGCCCGCGCCCGGCGCGACCGATCGCAAGCTGGCGCGCAGCGCACGGCTGGACCTGACCACACCGAAGACTGACGACGTCGTGTCCCGCGCCAAGGCGATCGCGACCGGCGCGGGCGGCTATCCGGGGCAGGAAAGCGCGACGGACGATTCCGCGTCGCTGACCTTGTCGGTGCCCGCGGAGAAGCTCGACGGCGTGCTCGACCAGCTCGGCGGGCTCGGCCAGGTGAAGCGGCGGGAGATCAGCGCGCAGGACGTCACCGCGCAGGTGGTCGACGTGGACGCGCGGCTGGCGACCCAGCGCGCGAGCGTCGACCGGATGCGCGCGTTGCTGGCGAAGGCGCAATCGGTGTCCGAGATCGCGTCCGTCGAGAGCGAGCTGACTAGCAGGCAGGCCACGCTGGAGTCGCTGGAGCGGCAACAGGCTTCGCTGGCCGGGCAGGTCGCGATGGCAACTGTGTCGCTGTCGGTGACGAAGCAGGAGGCGCCTGCGGCACCGGCGGGCGGCTTCCTCTCCGGGCTGTCCGGGGGATGGGACGCGTTCGTCGCGTTCTGCAACGGATTGGTGCGGGTGCTGGGCGTGCTGCTGCCGTTCGCGATCGCGTTCGGGATTCCGGCGGGCGCGGTGTTCTGGTGGTTCCGGCGCCGTCGCGGGGCCAGGCCCGCGGAATGAGGGCTGGCGGAACGGCTCGAGGGAGGGGGGAGTCGCGATCTCGAGCCGTCCCGCTGCAGGTCCCGCCTTGCTGGACCCGGTGACGAGGGGGATGCCAACGGGGCCGGCGGGCCGCGGCTCGGCAGGGGGGAGACGAGCCGCGGTCACTGCCCGTGATCAGCCGGGAGTGCGTGGAATCCGGCTGAGCGGGACATGCCCAACCTGTCAGATGTCGACCAGTAATCACAAGACTACTGGTTACTCCGTTCGAGTGAAATTCACTCACGGGGATAACAGTGTGCAGCGCCTTGCACTCTTTGACCTGCTTGTCGGCAACCCGGCTGCGCGTCGGGTGAAGGTGTTACTCCCGGGTAACGCACTCTGGGTAGAGGGGTGGACGCACTACTGGCAGCGCTCGCGCGCTCTGGCAGGCTGGTGGCCATGGCCGAACTTGGGACCCTGGTGCTGCTGCGGCACGGACAGAGCACGTGGAACGCGGAAAACCTGTTCACCGGCTGGGTGGACGTGCCCCTGTCGGAGACCGGCGAGCGGGAGGCCCGCCAGGGCGGGCAGCTGCTCGCCGAGTCGGGGCTGCTGCCGGACGTGGTGCACACGTCGCTGCTGCGCCGGGCGATCAGCACGGCGAACATCGCCCTCGACGCCGCCGACCGGCACTGGATCCCGGTCAAGCGCGACTGGCGGCTCAACGAGCGGCACTACGGCGCGCTGCAGGGCAAGAACAAGAAGCAGACGCTGGACGAGTTCGGCGAGGAGCAGTTCATGCTCTGGCGCCGCTCGTACGACACGCCGCCGCCCGCCATCGACCCGAAGGACGAGTTCAGCCAGGCCGGCGACGCGCGCTACGCCGACCTCGGCGACCAGGCCCCGCTGACGGAATGCCTGAAGGACGTCGTGGCCCGGCTGCTGCCGTACTGGGAGTCGGCGATCGTTCCCGACCTGCGGGCCGGCCGCACGGTGCTGGTGGCCGCGCACGGCAACTCGCTGCGCGCGCTGGTGAAGCACCTCGACGGGATCTCCGACGACGCCATCGCCGCGCTGAACATCCCGACCGGGATCCCGCTGCGCTACGACCTGACGCCGGACCTCAAGCCGGTCAAGGCGGGCGGCGAGTACCTGGACCCGGAAGCGGCGAAGGAAGCCGCCGCCGCGGTCGCGAACCAGGGCCGCTGAGCCCTCGCACGCTCGGCTCGTGAGTGGCGGCGCCGGTTCTCACCGGCATCAGCGCTCACGAGCGGGCGGCGGCTTGGCCTCCGAGGGCGGCCCGGGCCCGTGTGGTGTCGTGAGTGGCGGCACCGGTTAGAACCGGCCTTGCCGCTCACGAGCCCCCGGTGATCGCCTTCATCCCGGACACTTTCCACTCGTCGCCCTGCCGCACGAGGTCGAGGTGCACCGGCAGCCGGTTGTCGCCGGGGTTTTGGCCGCCGCTCGTCGTCAGCAGCGCGGCCAGCACCGCCGACGCGTGCGTGCCGTCGGGGCTGAGTTCGGTCAGCGCGGCCGTTGAATCCGGGCCGTAGCTCGCTTTCTTCCCGGTCTGCTTGATCCGGTCCACGGTCTCCTGCCGGCTCTTGCGGAACTCCGTCAGCAGCGGTTCGGCGGCGACGTTCTCCCAGGCCGTGTAGTTCGCGTCGATGTTCTGCGGGTCGACGGTCATCAGGATCCCGCCGTCCCGGCGAGCCGCCTCGACCGCGGAATCCCTAGCCGCCGCAAGGCCTTTCGCTCCAGCCGCGGCCGAAGCGATCGGGCCGCGCGGGTCGAAGTTCAAGTCCTGCAACAGCCAGTGCCCGTTCGTCCGGACCGCGGTGACCAGCATCAGCGCGCCCGCCTGGTTCGCGGCTCCGTCGGGACGTTTGCTGTGCTGCGTTGCCGCCACCAGCATCCGCGCGCGGTCCGGGGTCAGCTCGGCCAGCCCGGTTTCCACGACCTGCGTCTGCGTGCTCACCGGCTCGGTGCGGACCTCGGCGAAGGTCTTGTCGAACTGCGCGCGGGCCGCGCCGGTCAGGTACTCCTGCTCGGTTTTCGCGACCTCGTCCGGTTTGGCGGAGTCGTAGGTGAACGCGGACTCCACGGCCTTTTTGATGCCGGACACCGCGTCGCTGGTCGCCTTGGCGTCCACATAGGCCACATTCGCCGGAGCAGGCGCGGGGGGAGCCGCGGGCGGTGCGGTTTGGCCGGACACGGCTCCTCCGCAACCGGCGGTGAGCAGGGCCGCGGCGAGGACAGCGCGCCTCACAGCAGGCCCGCCTCCCGCGCGAGAGCACCCGCTTGGAACCGCGACGTCGCACCCAGTACATCCATCAATTCGGCCACCCGCCGACGGTACGTCCGCAGCCCGACGCCCATCTCCCGGGCCGCCTTTTCGTCCGTGGAACCGGAAGACAGCAGGTCGAGCAGCTGCGGCGTGTACTGGCGCAGCTCGGCGAACCGCGTCTCGTACGCCTCGAACGCGGTCGAGGAGCGCCAGGCGGCCTCGAACAGCGACGAGATGCCGCGCACCAGGTCCGGTTTGCGCACGACGCTGTAGCCAGGCCCGGCGGCGAGGATGGCGATGCGGCCGTCGAGCAGGATCGTCTCGTTGATCTCGTGGTCGCTGATCCGGACTTCCGCGCCGAGCCGGTGCAGCGTCCGCAGGTGCTCGGCTCCGGCCGGATCGAGCAGCACCCGCGAGAGGTAGACCTTCCGGATCCGCAGCTTCCGCTGTTTCGGCAGCTCCTGGGCGAATTTCTGCATCGCGGACCAGGTGTGCAGGTCGTTCGCGGCGCAGGCGAACTCGTCCGCGCCGGCGAGCAGGTGCCCGGCGCGTTCGACCAGTTCACGCTCGTCGCGCAGGTTCGCGATTTCCTCGGCTCGGGGCACGTCGTCCAGTGTTCCCGCGTTGGCAGCTTGCTGCCAAACACACCGCTGGGATTGACCGCGAAGCAGGCTGGAGACATGACCGAAACGACACTTCCCGCCGCTGCCGCGGGCACCTGGCAGCTCGGCTCCCGCACCGTCAACCGCCTCGGCTTCGGGTCGATGCGGCTCGGCGGCTCGCTCGACCCGAACGCACCGGTCGACGCTGACCGCGCGATTTCCGTGCTGCGCCGAGCCGTCGAGCTGGGCGTGAACCACATCGACACCGCCGCGTTCTACTTCGGCGCCACCTGGTCGGCCAACGCGCTGATCAAGGCCGCGCTCGCCCCGTATGGCGACGATCTCGTGCTGACCACCAAGGTCGGCCCGTCGCGCGGCGAATCCGGCGAGTTCCGGCCCTTCGCCCGCCCCGACGAGCTGCGCGGCCAGGTCGAACAGAACCTGCGCGAACTCGGCCGCGACCACATCGACGTCGTCAACCTGCGCATCGGCACCGGCCTCGACCGCGGCACCGGGTCTCTGGCCGAGCACTTCGGCGCGCTGGCCGAACTGCGCACCGAAGGGCTGATCGGCGAACTGGGGATTTCCAACGTCGGCGCGGAGCACCTCGCCGAGGCGCAGGCGATCGCGCCGGTGGTGTGCGTGCAGAACCAGTACGGCCTGTCCGCCCGCCGCGAGGACGACGAGCTGCTGCGGCTGTGCGGCGAGCAGGGCGTGGCGTTCGTGCCGTTCTTCGCGGTCGCGAGTGGACAGTCCGACGTCGACGAGCGGGTCGCCGAGGTTGCGCGGCGGCACGAGGTGTCGGACGCTCAGGTGCGGTTGGCGTGGACGCTCGCGCAGGGCCCGCACGTGCTGGCGATCCCGGGCACGAGTGACCCCGCTCACCTGGAGCAGAACGTCGCGGCGGCGGCGCTGAAGCTGACCGACGAGGACCTCAAGACCCTTGACGCCCGCTGAAGGCCTAAGCGGGTCGATTTTGCCGAAACATCTCGATCGGGTGAACAGGGCCTGACCCCGAGGCGAATATGTACCCCTCAGGTGTCACTCGCCTCACGACAGGGCTTCCAGGACTAGGCCGGAAGGCTACCGGGATGCTTACGATTCCCCCGTGACCACGCCTGTTGTCCTGCTGACGGCCATCGGCGCTCTTGTCGTCGGCGCGGTCGCCGGTTTCCTCGCGGCGCGGGCCCGTGCCCGGCGCGAGGCGGCCCGGCCCACCGGCCCGACCGTCGCGGAGCTGCTCGAACGGTTGATCCGTTCCTCCAACAACGGCGTCATCGTGCTCAACCGGTTCGGCGACCTCGTGCTGCACAACCCGCGGGCGTACGAGCTCGGCCTGGTCCGGGTGAACCAGGCCGACCCGCGGGCGCGCAAGGCCGCCGAGCAGGTGGTCGAGACCGACGAGCCGATGGAAGTCGACCTTTCGCCGCTGGAGAGCCGGGGCCGCCGCCAGCCCGAGGCGGTGCTCGGCGAGGTCCGGCCGCTCGGCGACGGGTTCACCGTCGTCGAGGCCGTCGACCACTCCGAGGCGATCCGCCTGGAAGCCGTGCGCCGCGACTTCGTGGCCAACGTCAGCCACGAGCTCAAGACCCCGGTCGGCGCGATCGCGCTGCTCACCGAGGCCGTGCTGGACGCCGCCGAGGACGTCGAGGAGGTCCGCCGCTTCGGCGGCAAGATCCTGCGCGAGTCCACCCGGCTGGGCCAGCTCGTCACCGAACTGATCGCGCTGTCGCGCCTCCAGGGCGCCGAACGGCTGCCGGACCTCAACGTGGTCGAGGTCGACGCCGTCGTGCGCGAGGCGCTCGGGCGCACCACGCTGTCCGCCGAATCCGCGGAAATCACCATCACCACCGACGCGGCCAGCAGCCTTCTCATCGAGGGCGACCGGACGCTGCTGGTCACCGCGCTGTCGAACCTGCTGGAGAACGCCGTCGCGTACTCGTCGCCGGGCAGCCCGGTGTCGATCTCGCGCCGGCTCGCCGACGGCATGGTCGAGATCGCGGTGACCGACCGCGGCATCGGCATCGCCGAGGACGAGCAGCAGCGCGTGTTCGAGCGGTTCTACCGTGCGGACAAGGCGCGTTCGCGCGCCACCGGCGGCACCGGGCTCGGACTGGCGATCGTGAAACACGTCGCGGCCAACCACGGCGGTTCGGTCGGCCTGTGGAGCCGTCCCGGCACCGGGTCGACGTTCACGTTGCGCATCCCCGCGCACGTGCGCACCGAACCCGCCGACACCGCACGCAAGGCCGCGCCCGCGCGGCCGGACAAGACCCCCGAGCGGACACCCCGGCTCGTGGCAACCGGGCAGGAAGTCTCCAGCCCAGACCATGGAGGAAACCTGTGACGAGGGTTCTCATAGTCGAGGACGAAGAGTCCTTCGCCGACCCGCTCGCCTTCTTGCTGCGCAAGGAAGGCTTCACCGCGGCGGTGGCTGTGACCGGCCAGCAGGCGCTTGAGGAGTTCGACCGCAACGGCGCCGACATCGTGCTGCTCGACCTGATGCTGCCCGGGATGAGCGGCACCGACGTCTGCAAGCAGCTGCGGCAGCGCTCCGCGGTGCCGGTGATCATGGTGACCGCGCGCGACAGCGAGATCGACAAGGTCGTCGGGCTGGAACTCGGCGCCGACGACTACGTGACCAAGCCGTACTCGGCGCGCGAGCTGATCGCGCGGGTGCGCGCGGTGCTGCGTCGCGGCGGCGAGCCGGGCACGGACGGCGAACTCGCTCCGCTGGTGCTGTCGGCCGGACCGGTGCGAATGGACGTCGAACGGCACGTGGTGACTGTGGACGGCGGCGAGGTTTCGTTGCCGCTCAAGGAGTTCGACCTGCTCGAGTACCTGCTGCGCAACGTCGGCCGGGTGCTGACCCGCGGCCAGCTCATCGACCGGGTGTGGGGCGCGGACTACGTCGGCGACACCAAGACCCTCGACGTCCACGTGAAGCGGCTCCGCTCGAAGATCGAGCCGGACCCGGGTTCGCCGCGGCACCTGGTGACCGTGCGCGGGCTCGGCTACAAGTTCGAGACCTGAGCCGAACTTTCCAACTGTCCGTGAAGGGCTCCTTGAGGGAATCTGCTTCCCTCAAGGAGTCCTTCACGGCTTTTGTCCGGGTTTCAGCGCATACCGTGCCGGATCGCGCACGCTGAGTTGATGTAGATCCGAGTGGAGTTGGTTACAGTTTCGAGACCTGGCACTGGGACCGGTACGCTGAATCCTCGTGCGCCTAGGGGTACTCGACGTCGGTTCCAACACCGTCCACTTGCTCGTGGTCGACGCCCACCGTGGCGCCCACCCGACCCCGATGCACTCCGAGAAAACGATGCTGCGGCTGGCCGAACAGCTCACCGGCTCCGGCGAACTGAGCCGTCCCGGCGAGGACGGCCTGGTCCGGGCGGTCGAATCGGCCAAGGCCGCGGCCGTGCGGCTCGGCTGCGAGGACGTGCTGGCGTTCGCGACGTCCGCGGTGCGCGAGGCGAAGAACTCGGCGAAGGTGCTGGCCAGGGTGACCGCCGAAACCGGCGTCAACCTGCGGGTTCTGTCCGGAGCGGACGAGGCGCGGCTCACCTTCCTCGCGGTGCGCCGCTGGTACGGCTGGTCGGCCGGGAAGCTGCTGGTGCTGGACATCGGCGGCGGGTCGTTCGAGGTCGCGATGGGCCGCGACGAGGAACCCGAACTCGCCGAATCGCTCCCGCTCGGCGCGGGCCGCACCACGCGCACCCGCTTCCGCAACGACCCGCCGACCCGCTCCGAGGTCGTCGCGACCTCTGCCTGGCTCGAGGACCAGCTCGCCGGGCTCGCGAAGAAGGTCGCCGGACAGGGCATGCCGGACCGGGTCGTGGCGACCTCCAAGACGTTCCGCTCGCTCGCCCGGCTGACCGGTGCGGCCCCCTCGGCGGCGGGCCCCCGAGTGCGCCGTACGCTCACTGACACTGCCCTTCGCCAGCTCATCGCCTTCATTTCGCGGATGACCGCCGCGGATCTGGCTCAGCTGGAAGGCGTCAGCGGGAGCCGGTCGCACCAGCTCGTGGCGGGCGCTCTGGTGGCGCAGGCCGCGATGCGGGCGCTCTCCCTCACGGAGTTGGAGATTTGCCCTTGGGCGCTGCGAGAGGGTGTCATCCTGCGGCGGTTGGACCACGCCAATGGGTCGGACGAAACTGGTACTGCCATCGCCGGCGTTTCGGCGAGCGGGGAGGACCGGTGACAGCAGCGGACTGGACTTGGCCGACGAAGACCAGGCACGGTGAAGAGGTGACGGACATGCACTGCACGGTGTCGATTGCGCGCGGCTCCGGAGGCAGGTGTGCCCGAGTGACCACAACCAACCCCGAGCGCGCTTTGGACAGCACGGTATGACGGACCAGACCGGCGGCGACCAGCCCCAGAAGACCGTGGCCGAACTGCTCGCCCAGCACGGGCAGCAGGTCGACGGCGGACGGCGACGCAGGCGCAGGGCCGCCGATGACGAGGACGAGGCCGCCCCGCGGCGCTCGAGCCTCACCGACACCGGACCACAGGCGATCATCGACCGGGTGGCCTCCGAGGGCGGCACCCCGCCGCCTCCTTCGCGTCCTCCGGGCGGCCGACGCCGTCCGGACGCGGCTCCTCGGCAAGCACCGCCGGCACCCCCCGCGCCTCAGGAATCGGGTCAGTACCCGCGTCCTGGGCAGCAGCCGTCGGGGCAGCACCCGATGAACGGGCAGCAGCCCTCCGGGCAGTACCCGGCTCCGCAGGAGTCGGGCCAGTACCCGGTGAACGGCCAGCAGGACTCCGGCTACGCGCGTCCCCCGGCTCCGCCGCAGGAGTCCGGGCAGTACCCGCGCCCGGGCAACGGCCAGCAGGATTCGGCCTACGTGCGCCCGCCCGCGCCGCCGCAGGAGTCGGGCCAGTTCGCCCGTCCCGCGCCTCCCGCGGCCGGTCCTGGTCCGCAGGGCACTGGCTACCTGCGTCCGGCGGCTCCGCAGGACTCGGGCTACGTGCGTCCGCCCGCGCCGCCGCAGGAGTCCGGGCAGATGCCGGTTCCGCCGCGCGGCCGTCCGCCGCGTCCGCAGGCAGGCGGCGAGGAAACGCGCGGCGCGGTGCCGCCAGTTCGCCGCCGTCCGGCTCCGCCGCCCCCGCAGGACGGTGGTCTCGCGGCTCGGCTCGACGGCCTCGACGGCGACTCCCCGGAACCGCCCGCGACGCCGATGGCGAGCGGCGCTTTCCCGGCTCCCGGCGCTCCGGCCGCTCCGCCCAACCGGCCGCGGCGTGCTCCGGCCCGCCGTCCGGCGCCGAAGCAGGAGCCGCACACTGAGCAGTTCGACGCGGTCGACGGCCTGCCCGCCGACGGCGTCGCCGAAGACGCGCCGCCAGCGGGTCTCGCCGGCTGGCGGCAGCGTCGGCAGGCGGAGCAGCTGGAGGACACCGAGGTCGGCATGATGCCGGCCGTCCCGCCCGCGGGTGCGGAGCCGGAATCGGCCGCGGAATACGCCGAGGACGACTACGTCGACGACGGTTACGAGGACGAATACCCGGCCGCCGCAGCGGATTACGACGCGGGCCCGCCGACCGCGGGCTACCCGGCCCCGATGCCGTTCGCGCCGGGCGGCAAGGACGCGGCCGAGGACGACCTGTCCGAGTACGAGCGCGAGTTCGCCGAGCCGTCGGGCTACCCCGAGGGCCAGCCGGACTTCGAGGGCGACGACGGCTACGGGTACGAGCAGGCCGAAGGCTACGAACACGCCGAGGGCTACGCCGAAGGCGACGAGTACGACGACTACCCCGAGGAAGCCGTCGCCGAGGACGCGCCGGAGGCCGAGCCGGAACCCGCGGTTTCGGCGGGCAAGCAGTGGCTGACGCTGGCCGGACAGCTCGCGCTGGGCGTCGTCGGCGGAGCCGCCGTGTGGCTGGGCTTCAACTGGCTGTGGGTCAACCTCGCGCCCGCCGCGCTCGTCGGCGCGCTGCTGGTGATCGTCGCGCTGGTGTGGATCGTGCGGAAGATCCGCCGTGCCGAGGACCTGCAGACGACGCTGCTGGCGATTCTCGTCGGGCTGGTGGTGACGGTGTCGCCCGCGGCGCTGTTGCTGGTGGCCAAGTAGCCCGCCGCCGGGGACGCTGGGGCAGGATGGGCGCGTGAGTGAGAGCGCGCCCGTCCCCGTGGGCTTGAGCACTGCCTCGGTGTGGCCGCTGCGCGCGGGCGCGGCGTTCGAGCTGGCCGCGGACCTCGGCTACGACGGCGTCGAGGTCATGGTGTGGGCCGACCCGATCAGCCAGGACGTGTCGGCGATCCGGCGCTGGTCGCGGCGCACCGGGATGCCGGTGCTGTCGGTGCATTCGCCGTCGCTGCTGATCACGCAGCGGATCTGGTCGCCGGATCCCGAGGTGCGCCTGCGCCGCTCCGTGGACGCCGCGCTGGAACTCGGCGCGCGCACGGTCGTGGTGCACCCGCCGTTTCGCTGGCAGCGCCGGTACGGCGACGCGTTCGGCGATCTCGTGGACGAGCTGGAGGAAGCCAGCGGCGTGGACGTCGCGGTGGAGAACATGTTCAAGGTCCGTCCGCCCGGCGGCTCGCGCGACGCCCGGGTTTCGGCGTTCCGGCCTTCGATCGATCCCACGGACGTGGGGTTCCGGCACTACACCCTGGATCTGTCGCATTCGGCCGCGGCGCGGATGGACGCGCTGGCGCTGGCCGACCGGATGGGGGCGGGGTTGAGCCACGTCCATTTGGCGGACGGGACGGGGATTCCGAAGGATGAGCACCTGATTCCGGGGCATGGCGGGCAACCTTGTGCGGAATTGTTGGAAAAGCTGGTGAGTGACGGCTTTTCCGGTCAGGTGGTGCTGGAAGTGAACACCCGGCACGCGACGGGGGCGGCTGCGCGGGCCCGGGCGCTGGCGGAGGCGTTGTTGTTCGCCCGGTTGCATTTGGGGCAGTGAGCCGCGGATGCGGTGGGCGGTCGTGCGCGGCCAGCCGCATTTCGGGCCGTGTCCGCGGGTGATCTTGCTCGGCTGTCCGGGCGGTCCCTGCCCGGCTCGGCTCGCAAAGGCGGCCGGGCACCGTAAAGTGCGGGCGTGACCTCGCTGCCATCGCCGTCTCCAGTCTTCCCCGGACCCGGTTCCACGCGCCGTATCGCCGTGGCCGGTCGTCCGTGAGCGCGGCCGACGACACCGCGACCGCCTTCGACGCGGCCACCGCAGTCCGGTCGCTCGGGGACGGCACGTTCACCGCGACGTTGCGTTCGGAATGGGCGATCGCGGTCCATCCGCACGGCGGGTTTTTGGTGGCATTGCTGGCAAAAACCGCTGCCGCCGCGTTGCAGGAGCGCGGGGACGCGACGGTCGATCCGCTCGCGGTGAGCACCGAATTCCTGCACGCGCCCGCGCTCGGCCCGGTGTTGCTGCGGACCGATGTGCGCAAGGTCGGCCGCCGGGTTTCGGTGGTCGCGGTGTCGCTCGAACAGCGCGGCCGGGCTTGTGTCGAAGCGCGGGTCACGGTCGGCCGGTTGCCGATGCGCCGTTCCGAATGGACGGACCTGCCGCAGATGCCCGCCGAACCGCCGTCCAGTGCGTTGCAACTCGGCAAGGACACTCCGGAAGGCCCGTTCCACCTGTCCGCCGCCTGCGACGTGCGACTCGATCCGGCGACCGCGGGGTTCGTATCCGGACGGACCGGAGACCCGCCGCGGCTGCGGATGTGGGCCCGTCCGCGCGTCGGCCAGCCCGACGTGTACTTCGCGCTCCTGGCGGGCGACCTCAACCCGCCGGTGGTGGCGAACCTCGGCAGGCACGGCTGGGCCCCGACCGTCCAGCTGACGTCGCTGGTGCGGACCCGCCCGGCCCCGGGCTGGCTGCGGATCCTCGTCGAAGCGCGGTCGGTGCACGAGCCGTGGTTCGACTCGGACGCCACTGTCGTGGACGCCCAAGGCCGGCTCGTCGCGCAGGTGCGGCAGCTGGCGCTCGCCCCGGCACCGGGCGGCTGAGCCGCGTTTGGCACGCTGGCCGCATGAGTGTGATCGCGGTGCTGGGTGCGGGAAAGATCGGCGAAGCCCTGCTGTCGGGCCTGCTCAACGGCGGCCACGAGCCAGGCGACCTGCTCTTCACCGAGCGGTACGAGGAGCGGGCGCGCGAGCTGGAAGCGCGCTACCCGGGCATGAAGGCGGCGACTGTCGCGGACGCCGCCCGGCAGGCGGACATCCTCGTGGTCGCGGTGAAGCCGCAGGACATCGAGCCGGTGCTGGACGAGCTGGCCCCGCTGCTCGGGACGGCGTCGCTGGTCGTCTCGCTGTGCGCGGGGCTGCCGACCGCGCTGTACGAACGCCGTCTCGCTTCGGGCGTGCCGGTGGTCCGCGTGATGCCGAACACCCCGATGCTGGTCGGCGAAGCGATGAGTGCGATCTCACCCGGCAAGCACGCGACGCCGGCGCACCTCGCGACGGTCAAGGAGCTGCTCTCGCACGTCGGCCAGGTCGTCGAGGTGCCGGAGCGGCAGCAGGACGCGGTCACCGCGCTGTCGGGATCCGGTCCGGCGTACTTCTTCTACCTGGTCGAGGCCATGATCGACGCGGGCATCCTGCTCGGCCTGCCGCGCGCGCTCGCCGGGCAGCTGATCATCCAGTCGGCGGTCGGCGCGGCGAAGATGCTCGCCGAGGGCCAGGACCACCCGGTGCTGCTGCGCGAGGCGGTGACGTCCCCGGCCGGGACCACCATCAACGCGATCCGCGAACTGGAGAAGCACGGCGTGCGCGCGGCGCTGCTCGACGCGATCGAGGCCGCCCGCGACCGCTCGGAGGAGCTGGGCCGCGCCCACGAAAACTGATCCGCCCGCCCCAACGCCGCGTGGGTCCGTGAAGGGCTCCTTGAGGGAATCAGATTCCCTCAAGGAGCCCTTCACGGACCTCGGCGGGAGCGGAGTCATGCGGCCCGGCTGCTGCTTGGCCCGGCCCGGCCGCGGTGCCTCTGCGGCGAATGGCGGGAGCTCGCTAGTCCGTTCAGCGCACCCATGCCCCATCGGAGCGGTTGGGCTATCCGGGCATTTCGGGCATCGCTGCGCCGTCCGGGCTATCCGAAGCCCCAGGTGAGGGCCCATCCTGGTGACAGGCGTCGCACGAGTCCCACCTGTCCCGCTACCCTCGGAAGAGCACGTGCGTGTCGATACCACAGGTGGGGAAGCCTCGTGGCGCGACACGTGTCGAAGGACGCGGTAAACATGTCGCCGAACAAGAGGGAGGATTTGCCCGCGGTAGGGCAGGTCCAGTTTTTGACAGTCGCCGAAGTGGCCACGCTGATGCGGGTCTCGAAGATGACCGTGTACCGCCTGGTGCATTCGGGCGAACTTCCCGCGGTCAGAGTCGGGAAGTCCTTCCGGGTGCCGGAAAAAGCGGTGCACGAGTATCTGCAAGGCGCTTACTTCGACGTGGGCTGACTGGTCGCCGGGCATGCGTCAAACCATGCCCGCCGACCGGCCCGCGCCGGGACGCTAGTAGCCTGGTAAACCGCTCGTGCCTGTGCGCTCCACCCGTTGGACGCTGCGCCGGGCAGCGTGACCGACGACAAGAGGAGCGCCCATGGGTTCCGTGATCAAGAAGCGCCGCAAGCGCATGTCCAAGAAGAAGCACCGCAAGCTGCTGCGCCGTACGCGCGTGCAGCGGCGCAAGGCCGGCAAGTAAGCCGTCCGCGCGGTTGAGGTTTCGTGGCCCGTCCAGTCTCTGGACGGGCCACACTCATGTTCGGGCCTGAGTGCGCCCGATCGAGTGAGGCGCGTATCGCAATCCGGACGTCCCTCGTAAATACCAGGTAAGGCCTGGTCAGAAGGGCGCCTGTGGCCGGTAACATGGCGGGCGCATCAGCGCGATGCTTCCAGCGAGTGCAGGTTCGCGCACCCCGAGTGATCACTCCGTCTTGCACACTGCTGCCGATCAGGGAGTTCCATGGCCTCGAACATCGTGCTCGTCACCGGAGTCGCCGGCGACCTCGGCGGGAAGCTGCTCGCCCGGCTCGGCGCGCATCCGGATCTCGAGCGGGTGATCGGCGTCGACACCGCCCCGCCTGCCAAGGACGTCCAGCAGCGGATGGGCCGCGCCGAGTTCGTCCGCGCCGACATCCGCAATCCGCTCATCGCGAAGGTGATCAGCAGCGCCGAGGTGGACACCGTCGTGCACACCTCGTGCACCGCGCATCCGGCCGGGCCGAGCCGGCGGGCGGCGGTCAAGGAAGTCAACGTCATCGGCACCATGCGGCTGCTCGCCGCGTGCCAGCGCGCGCCGAAGGTGCGCAAGCTCGTGGTGAAGTCCAGCGCCGCGGTGTACGGCGCGGGCGCGCGTTCGCAGGCGGTCTTCACCGAGGATTCGGAGCTGATCCCGCCGTCGTCCAGCGGCTACGCGAAGGACGCGGTGGAGATGGAGGGCTACGTGCGCGGCCTCGCCCGCCGCCGCCCGGACCTGACCATCACGCTCGCCCGGTTCGCGAACATCATCGGCCCCGAGGTCGACACCGTGCTGGCCCGGTACTTCTCGCTGCCGGTCGTGCCGACCGTCTTCGGCTACGACTCCCGGCTGCAGCTGCTGCACGGTTCAGACGCGCTGTCGGTGCTGGAAATGGCGACGCTGGAAGACCGGCCGGGCGTGTTCAACGTCGCCTCGGAAGGGGTACTCACGCTGTCCCAGGCGATCCGCCGGGCGGGCCGGGTCGGGCTGCCGATGCCGCGCGGCGTGGTGCCCTCGGTCGGGAAGCTGCTGCGCGGCGCGCGGCTGGTCGATTTCTCCGCCGACCAGGTGCGGCTGCTGAACTTCGGCCGCGCGGTCGACATCACGAAGCTCAAGAAGGAATTCGGGTACACGCCCCGCTGGACCACTCGCGAGGCGTTCGACGATTACGTGGCAGGCCGCGGCCTGCGCCCGGTGCTCGACGGCGGCGCGCTGGCCGGGCTGGCCGGGAAAGTGCTGGAGGCCGCCGCCACCGGGCAGGCGCGCCGATGAGCCACGCGACGAGGGCCGGAAGTGAGGCGAATCCCGTGAATGGTGCTGAGGCACAGGTCATCCCGCTGCATGGACCCGGCCGGGAGAAACCGGCCGAGGCGCCGGAGCAGGCCGAGGAGCGCGTGGACGCTCCGGTCGTCGAGTTCCCGGCGCAGCCGTCCGGTCCGGTGCGCGAACCCGCGGCCGATCCGCTGTCGGAGTCGGTCCGCGGCGCGCTCACCTTCCTGCGCCACCGGCTCACCGGCGACTACGCGGTGGACGAGTTCGGTTTCGACGCCGAGCTCACCGAGACGCTCGTGCTGCCGCCGCTGCGCGCGCTGTACGAGAAGTGGTTCCGCGTCGACACGTTCGGCGTCGAGAACCTGCCGACCGCGGGCGGCGCGCTGCTGGTGTCCAACCACTCCGGCACCTTGCCGCTCGACGCGCTGATGACCGCGGTCGCGGTGCACGACGAGACCGGCGGACGGCATCTGCGCGGCCTCGGTGCGGACCTGGTGTTCAAGCTGCCGCTGGTGGGCTCGTTCGCGCGCAAGTCCGGCCAGACGCTCGCCTGCAACGCCGACGCCGAACGCCTGCTGACCAACGGCGAGCTCGTCGGCGTGTGGCCGGAAGGGTTCAAGGGCGTCGGGAAGCCGTTCTCCGCGCGGTACAAGCTGCAGCGCTTCGGCCGCGGCGGGTTCGTGTCCGCGGCGATGCGCGCGGGCGTGCCGATCATCCCGGTGTCGGTGGTCGGGGCCGAGGAGACGTATCCGAAGATCGGCGAGCTGAAGGTGCTGGCGCGGCTGTTCGGGCTGCCGTACTTCCCGGTGACGCCGTTCTTCCCGCTGCTTGGCCCGCTCGGCGCGGTGCCGCTGCCGACGAAGTGGACCATCGAGTTCGGCGAGCCGATCCGCACCGACGACTACGGCCCGGACGCGGTCGACGATCCGATGCTGGTGTTCACGCTCACCGACCAGGTGCGGGAGTCGATCCAGCATTCGTTGTACCGCAGGCTTTCCCAGCGGCGCAGCGTTTTCCGCGGCTGAGCTTCAGCCGGGCAGGCACCAGCCGCGGCGCACTGAGCGTTCGCAGCGCCGAGGTTCGTCGCCGACGCTGACGAACAGCGCGGTCAGCAACGGCGCGCCGTGGTCGAGGGTGGTGCGGGGCAAGGGTCCGTTGGCGACCAGCGAGACCAGGCCGTGCGCGACGGCCCAGCTTTGCGTGGCGAGTTCGAGCGCGTCGAGGCCTTCGCGGTACCGGCCGGTGTCGCGGCCTCGGGCGGCGGCTTGCACCAGGTATTCGAGGGTGTCGTCGGCGGCTTGGGCGTCTTCCAGCTCGAAGTTGGCGTCGAACATCACGCGGTACAGGTCGGGGTGGTCCAGCGCGTTGCCGAGGTACGCGGAGATCAGCGCGGCGTGATCGCGCACCGGATCGGCGGACTGGCGGACCTCGGCCATCCGGTGTGCCAGCCGGGTAAAACCCTCCTGGCGCAAGGCTTTCCAGAGGCCGTCCATGTTGTCGAAGTGCGTGTAGACGGCCATCGTCGACACTCCGGTCCCGGCCACGAGCGAGCGCAGGGTGATCGGTTCGCGGGTGCGGAGCATCTGCGCTGCCCGTTCGAGCAGCAAGGTGCGCACTGCCGGATCCTTCGCCCTCGCCATGGCGGCATTCTATAGCATTGCAATGCTATGTTTGAAGTACCGAAGATCATTCCCGGCTTCAGGAGGAAACATGGCCGTCACCCTGGTCAACCCAGCTGCGCTGCCGCAGGTCGGCCTCTACCGCCAGGTGTCCGTCGCCACCGGCTCGCGGACCGTGTACATCGCCGGGCAGGTGGCGCGGACCGCCGACGGCGGGCACGTCGGGGACGGCGATCTGGCCGCGCAGGTCGAGCAGGCTTACCTGAACGTGGCCGCGGCGCTGGCCGAGGTGGGCGCGACGTTCGCCGATGTGGCGCGGCTGACGGTGTACTTCGTCGAGTGGTCGCCGGAGAAGATGGGCGAGTTCGTCGAGGGCGTGCAGCGCGCGGAGAAGAAGCTGGGCGTCGCCATCCAGGCCCCGTTGACGGGGATCGGTGTGGCGTTCCTGGCGGAGCCGGATCTCCTGGTCGAGGTCGAGGCGACTGCGGTGCTGGACTGACCCGGCCTCAGCGGCGGCGGTACGCCATCCCCGCGGCGACCGCCCCCGCGACCGCACCCGCCCCGATCACCGACGGGACGCCGATGCGGGCGGCCTTGCGGCCGGTGCGGAAGTCGCGGATCTCCCAGCCGCGGGCACGGGCGACGTCGCGCAGGCCGCTGTCCGGGTTCACCGCGACCGCGGTTCCGACGACCGACAGCATCGGCACGTCGTTCTGCGAATCCGAATAAGCCGTGCAGCGCTTGAGGTTCAGGCCTTCGCGCGACGCGAGCGCGCGGACCGCGTGGGCTTTCGCGCGGCCGTGCAGCATGTCGCCGACCAACCGTCCGGTGTAGACGCCGTCCTTGGTTTCCGCGACGGTGCCGAGCGCGCCGGTGAGGCCGAGGCGACGGGAGATGATCGCGGCGAGTTCGATCGGCGTCGCCGTGACGAGCCACACGCGCTGGCCCGCGTCGAGGTGCATCTGCGCGAGCGCGCGGGTGCCGGACCAGATCTTGTCCGCCATCAGCTCGTCGTAGATCTCCTCGCTCATCGTGGTGAGCTCCTCGACCGTGCGACCGGCCACAAAGGACAGCGCGCGCTCGCGGTGGGTCTTGATGTCGGCCTTGTTCTCGCGCCCGCCGATGCGGAACTTGACCTGGTCCCACACGAAACCGGCGAGGTCGGCGGAGGTGAAGAACTTGCGCGCGGCGAGGCCGCGGGCGAAGTAGAAGATCGACGCGCCCATCATCATCGTGTTGTCCACGTCGAAGAAGGCGCCCGCGGTGAGGTCCGGCGGCGCGGGCGGAACCGACGTCGCCAGCTGCGCCGAGGACGAGGCCGCCTCGGCCGACGCCTCGCCGGCGAGCGTGGCGAGCCGCTCGAGTTCCTGACTCTTATCCTTGCCACGCCAAGCTGACACGCACACCGCCTCCAGGTTCGGGCACGTCCCGGCGGACGACGCCGACCGGGTCCTGCAGCACAGGGTAGCGACCGCTCGACTCACCCGTTGGAGATGTGGCCCGTGCCTCCGATAGGGGTTGCCCACCGGCCCCGATCACCGCGCCCGAGAGTGACCTACGTCGCGGCTGACGGTCCGTGAAGGGCTCCTTGAGGGAACCAGATTCCTTCAAGGAGCCCTTCACAGACGGAGGCGTCAACCGATGACGATCGGCGGGAGTCCGGGCAGCAGCGGCGGGATCGAGACCACCGGCGGGGGCGCGGGCCGCGTCGGGATTCGGGGTGGGGTCGGCGCGGTGATCGGCGGCGAGACGCTCGGCGGGGTCGCCGTGTGCGGGACTTCCGTCGAGGTCGGCGTCGGAGTCGGCTGGTTCGGGCTGCTCAGCGTCGGCGAGGACACCGAGCGCACCGGCAGAGGGGAGTCCGTCGGCGGGACGCTCGATCCGGCAGCGGGCGGCGGGCTGCTCGGCGTCGAGCCGCCGGGCGACAGCGGTTGCTGCGTGCACGCGCCGCGCGCCGGGAGGAGGCCTAGTTCGTCGGTGGTGCCGGTGGTGATCTGGTAGCAGCTCAGCCGCGAGCCCAGCGCGGACGTCCGCTGCTGTACCCGGTCGAGCAGGAAACGCGCTTGCTGGAAATCCGAGCGAGCGGACGCCGGGACGTCGGCCTGTTCCGACTCCAATTGCCGCGACTGGCTCTGCGCCCAGGACTCCAGCGACGTCAGGCGCGTGCGGTTGCCGCTCGTGGTCGCCAGTTCGGTGAGTTCGGCCACGCCCGCGCGGACGTCGCTGCTGAAATCGTGCAGGGCCGTTTGGTACGCCGCTGGGCTGGCGTCGTCCATCCGGCCCAGTTCGGTGACGCGGTTCGCGGCGAACTTCAGGTGCTTCTCGGCCTTGGCTTCGTCACCGAAGGTCAGGCCGAGCGACGTGACTTCGCCCGCTCGCTTCACGCTGTACAGCGCGTCTCCGGGCAATGCGTCTCGCGAAAGCAGCAGCGTCAGCCCGCCAAGGCCCAAAATCAGTGCGATGCCCGCGGCGGCGAGGTCGGCCATCCGCGGCCGCCACCGTCGGCGGGGAAGCGGTTCGCCGATGCGGCCTTCGATTTCGGCGCGGATCCGGGCTCGGGTGGCCGGGTCGGGATCGCCCGCTTGGCCCAGTTCGTGCAGGGCACCGACGAGGGCCAGCTCTTCGGCGAACTCGTCCGGCCGCTGCCCGGGGGAAGCATTGATCGCGTCGTCGAACCGCTCGCTCTCGGTCCGACCACGCGAAAACCACCCGGGCACGCCCACGGTGCTGCTCCGTCTCCACCCAACGCCCGGCCCTGACCGCCGGTCTGCGTGAGAAACGATTAAGAAGCCGAAAAAGTTACGGCCGATCGTTGAACGATCAACGCAGGCCGGTGGGCAGCAGCTGCGCGAGCCGCCGGACCGCGCGGTGCTGCAGCGCCTTCACCGCGCCCTCGTTGCGGTCCATGATCTGGGCGGTCTCGGCGACCGAGAGCCCCTGCAGGAACCGCAGCACGATGCATTCGCGCTGGTCGTCGCCGAGTTCCGCGACACAGCGCAGCAGTTCGGCGCGGGTCGCGCCCGCGATCGCCTGCTGTTCGGGCCCGGCCTGCGCGACCGGACCGACCGGGCCGCCGGGCACGCCGCCCGGTTCGGCGACCTCGTCGGTGACGACCTCGAGCCGGAACCGGCTGGACTTCACGTGGTCGAGGATCAGGTTGCGGGCGATGGTCACGAACCACGCGCCGACGTCGCGGCCCTGGTAGCTCACCGACGTGATCCGGCGCAGCGCGCGCAGGAAGGTCTCGCTGGTGACGTCCTCGGCCAGGTCGCGGTCGCCGAGGCGGAAGAGCGCGTAGCGGTAGACGACGTCGACGTACCGGTCGTACAGCTGGCCGAACGCGGAGGAGTCGCCCGCCTGCGCGGACCGCACCAGGTCCCACGCCTCGGCCTTGGCGACCTCGGCGGGATCCGGTTCGGCGTCCGCCTTGGGCAGCGGCACGGCGGCCGCGGCCGAGCCGAACACGCGGTCGGCGAACATCGCGACCGGCCCGCGGTGCGCGGTGGCGGACAGAGTGATCGGACGGGTCATCGAGCGGCACCTCCGGCTGTCCCTGGTGCTGCCGGGCGCGGTCCCGAGGGCGCGAAGGCGTGCCGCGGCGCATGTCCCACTTCCTCGTGGACCGGCAGCTTCGGCACGACGACTCCCTTGCTCGGGTCACCCGGTAGTGATCAACGCCACCCGGCGACGCAGTGCAGCATACGTGTTGTTACCGCGAAGTAGGTAGTGTCCCGGTCAGGCAGAGGTGCGACGATCGCGCGGCATCCCCATTACGGGTGACAAGATGACGAATCCGCAACGGAACGAGAGGGGTGGGGGTGGACCGGATCAGCACCGCCCACGGTGTCGCCGGCCTGCTCGCCGATGCGGCCAGCCGCTGGCCGGAGCGCACGGCGATCACCGAGACGGGCACGGGCAGCACGCTGACCTGGCGACAGCTGGACGAAGCCGCGCACGCGCAGGCGCGCAGCCTGGTCTCCTCCGGCGTCGCGCCGGGCGACCCGGTGGTGCTGCGGCTCCCGACGTCGGCTGACTTCGCGGTCGCCCTGTTCGCGGTGCTGCGCGCGGGCGGAATCGCCGTGCCGTTGTCGCCGCAAGCCCCCGCGCCCGAGTTGGAGCGGCTGCTGGAGCACTGCGGCGCGAAACGCGTGGTGCAGCGCGACGACGCCGAGTTGCCCGAAGGCGTTGCCGGCCTGCCGCCGCGCGGCGACGAGGCGGGCGACCCGGTCGACCTCGGTCGTTCCGGCGAGGACATCGCGGTCATTTCGTACACCTCCGGCACGACCGGCCCGCCGCGCGGAGTGCTGTTGTCGCACCGCGCGTTGCTGGCGAACCTCACTCAACTGTCCCAAGTGGACGGTGTGACCGAGCACGACGACCGCGTGCTGGTGTCGATCCCGCTCTTCCACGTCTACGGCCTCGGCCCGGGGCTGCTCATGGCGACGGCGGTCGGGGCGACGCTGGTGCTGTCCGAACGCTTCGAAGCCCGGCGGACGCTGCAAGACTGCGCCGAACATCGCGTCACGGCGATCACCGGCGTGCCCGCGATGTACAACGAATTCGCCTCGCTCGACACCGAGGAGCTGAGCCGCGGGCTGGCGACGGTGAAGCGGCTGACGTCCGGTGCCGCGCCGTTGCATCCGAAGGTGCTCGCGGCGATCCGCGAGGCCACCGGGCTCGACGTGTACGAGGGCTATGGGCTCACCGAATGCGCGCCGGTGGTGACGTCCACGCTGGTCACCGGCTATCCGAAGCCCGGATCGGTCGGACGGCCGCTGCCCGGGATCGAGCTGCGGCTGGTGGAGTCCGACGGATCCGCCGACGACCTGCCGCTCGACCCGGAGGAGCCGGACGACGTCTTCGAGGCAGGCGGCAGCACCGGGCTGGTGTCGGTGCGCGGGGCGAACCTGTTCTCCGGGTACTGGCCGGACGGCGCGCACGGCCCGGACGCCGAGGGCTGGTTCCGGACCGGCGACGTCGGTTATCTCGATTCCGACGGCGACCTGCACCTGGTCGACCGGGCCAACGACTTGATCATCGTCAACGGCTTCAACGTCTTCCCGCACGAGGTCGAGGAAGTGATCTCGCGGCTGCCTGGCGTGGCCGAGGCCGCTGTCGTCGGCGTGGTCGACGAGCGAAGCGGCGAAGCGGTGAAGGCGGTCGTGGTGCCCGCCGAAGGCGCGGCGTTGTCGGAGCAGCAGGTGGTGGACCAGTGCACGGCGCATCTCGCCGGGTACAAGGTGCCGCACACCGTCGAGTTCGCCGAGACGCTGCCGCATTCGGCGACCGGGAAGCTGCGCCGGCTGAAGCTGCGCTGATTAGGCTGGCTCTGTGCACAAAGTGACCGTGATGAGCCGCGAAGGATGCCACCTGTGCGACGTGGCCGAGGCGGACGTCGCGCGGATCTGCGGTGAGCTGGGCGTGCCGTGGGAGGCCGCGGACGTCGACAGCGACCCGGAATGGCAGGCCGAGTACGGCGACCAGGTGCCGGTGATCCTGATCGACGGGGTCGAGCACGGGTACTGGCGCGTCGAGGAAGAACGGCTGCGCGCGGCGCTGCGGTAAGCAACCTGTAAGCGCTTTCAACGGGCCTGACGGGACCGGACCCGCCGAAGATGGTGGGGTGAGTGCGTTGAAAGAAGCTCCGCCGGCCGCCCGGCCGCGCCTGTCGCTGGGCATCGCGACGTTCATCGGCCTGGTCTCGCTGGCCGTCGCACTGGGCGTGGGGCACCTGGTCGCCGGATTTGTCGGGTACAACGCGTCGCCGTTCGTCGCGGTCGCGGACTTCGTGATCGCGCACAGCCCGCACGCCGTCGTGGTGTGGGCTGAGCAGACGATCGGGACCGCCGACAAGACCGTGCTCAAGATCGGTCTGGCTGTGGTGCTGCTGGGGTTCGCGGTGCTCGCCGGACAGCTTTCGCGCAGCCGTCCGCTGCCGGGCCAGCTGCTGGTGGTCGTGGTCGGCGCGTTCGGGATCTTCGCGGTGTTCGAGCGCACGGACGTCGGACAGCTCGCGTTGCTGGCTCCGGTGCTGGCGCTGGGTGCTTCGCTGCTGGTGTTCAGCTGGCTGCACAAGCGTGCGCTGCCGCCGGAAACCGAACTGCGACAAGGACTTAGCCGTCGACAGGTGTTGCGGCGCGGCGCGGGGATCGCGGCCGGCGCCGGGGTGGCGGCGATCGTCGGCGAGGTCGTGTCGACCACCGGCAGTGCGGCTGGCTCGCGGGCTTCGATCGGGCCGCTGGTCGCCGCCCGGAAAGCTCCGCCGCTGCCGCCGGACGCGGATTTCCACAAGCTCGGGTCGCCGCCGTTCATCACGCCGAACGGGAGCTTCTACCGGATCGACACCGCGTTCGTCGTGCCGCAGGTGCGGGCCGAGGACTGGGCTTTGAAGATCCACGGCATGGTCGACCGCGAGGTGAGCTTCTCCTACGCGGACATCCGGAACCGCCCGCTGGTGGAACGGACCGTGACGCTCACCTGCGTCTCCAACGACGTCGGCGGCGACCTGATCTCCACCGCCAACTTCATCGGGGTGGACCTGGTCGACCTGCTGAACGCGGCGGGAGTGCACGCGGGCGCGCAGCAGATGTACGCGACCAGCGTCGACGGGTTCACCTGCGGCACCCCGGCCAACGTCGCGCTGGACCCGGCGCGCGGCGCGATGCTCGCGATCGGCATGAACGGCGAGGCGCTGCCGGTCGAGCACGGGTTCCCGGCGCGGATCGTGATCCCCGGGCTCTACGGCTACGTGTCGGCGACCAAATGGGTCACCGACCTGGAATTCACGACCTGGGACGCGCGGCAGGCGTACTGGCTGCAGCGCGGCTGGGCGGAGCAGGCCCCGATCAAGACCGAATCGCGGATCGACGCACCGGCCAGCGGGACGTCGGTGCGCGCGGGCAAGGTCCGGGTGGCGGGGACGGCGTGGGCGCAGCACGTCGGGATCGCGAAGGTCGAAGTGCGGGTGGACCAGGGCGCGTGGACTCCGGCGACGCTTTCGGCCGAGGTCAGCAAGGACACCTGGCGGATGTGGTGGGCCGAGGTGCCGGTGCCGCCGGGCAGCCACACGGTGACCGTGCGGGCGACAGATCAGTCCGGCTACACGCAGACGGACCGGACCGCGGACCCGGTTCCGGACGGTGCGACCGGCTGGCACACGGTGCCGTTCACCGCTGCCTGAACCACCCCCAGGGCTTCGCTGCCCGCCCCCCGCCGCGGGCGCGGGCTTTCGCTGTCCGTGAGGGGAACCCTGACGGACTCAGAGTCCCTCGGGGTTCCCCTCACGGACAGCGAGGGAAGCCGCGCGGCGGGCGGGGTTGTGCTTCTGGTCATGCGGGTGACCAGTGACTTTGTGCATGCGTTCACAAGTGGACTACCGTAGGAACCCGTCCCCGCGAGGACCGGCATCGAACCGGACGGAAGCCGTGGGGTCAAGGGTTGGTTTTCCACTGCCGGACAGGCAGGTGGGGGACAGCGCGGGCACGAAGCCGGATTTGAGGAGAAGTCAGCGTGGTGACACAGCGGGGCGGGCGCGGCGGTGCCGAACCGCCGGCCACGCCTCCCCGCGACGAATCCGAAGCCGCCCCGCCCGCACGCCGGAGCGGTGGACGGCACGCCGCGGGCAGCCGCCGTCGAGCCACGGTGAGCGAGAACGGCTTGGCGCGCAACGGGAATTCGGCGGAAGCCGCACACGAGAACGGGCAGGCCGGGCACGACCAGGTCGCCGGCGGCGGCGAGCACGCTGCGGGCAACGGCCGGGCAGCCTCCGGCAGCGGCAACGGCCGCGCGAGCCGGGCGACCGCACGGGCCGCCGCCGAAGACCGCGCGACCGCCGCATCAGCCGAAGCGAGCCGCGCCGCGTCCAGCAATGGCAACGGCCGCGCCACCCGGGCCGCAGCGCCGGCCGGAGGCAGCCGCGCGACCTCCCGAGCCGCAGCGTCAGCCCAGACCTCAGCCGAAACCCCCGCCGAGAACGACGCCAAGCCCCGCACCCGCCGCGCCGCCCGGACCTCCCGTCCCGCGCCGGACGCCGACAACGCGCCGACCGCCGAGATGCCCGCTGTCTCCGACGCGGAAGACACCGCGGTCCGCGCGAAGCAGATCCCGGAGGCCGCCGTCGCCCGGCTGGCCGTCTACCTGCGGATTCTCTCCGGTTTGGCCGAGCAGGGCGCGACCACCGTTTCCAGCGAGGAACTCTCCGCGGCGGCGGGCGTGAACTCCGCCAAGCTCCGCAAAGACCTCTCCTATCTCGGCTCCTACGGCACGCGCGGCGTCGGCTACGAGGTGCAGGTGCTCGTCAGCCAGATCGAGCGCATCCTCGGCCTCACCCGGCAGCACCGCGTCGCCGTGGTCGGGATCGGCAACCTCGGCCACGCGCTCGCGAACTACGGCGGCTTCCCGGGCCGCGGCTTCCCGGTCGAGGCGCTCTTCGACCTCGACCCCGATCTGATCGGCGTCCCCGTAGGGGGTCTCCCGGTCTCGCACATGGACGACATTCCGCGCGTTTGCTCCGAACGGGAGATTTCCGTGGGGATCATCGCCACACCTCCTACCGCCGCGCAGTCGGTGTGCGACAGGCTGGTGGCAGGCGGCGTCCAGTGCATCCTCAACTTCGCGCCGGTAGTGCTCCAGGTGCCGGCACACGTCGAGGTCCGCAAGGTCGACCTGGCTGTCGAACTGCAGATCCTCTCGTTCCACGTGGCCCGGCGCGCCGACAGCGCGGCGAGCGCGGGGTCCGCCGGGGAAAACCAGGGGAATACCGGGTTACCCGGAACCGGCGGGGCCGCCGACAATGGCAGCGGCGGACGTAACGGCGCCGGTACGGACGGCGGTCTCGGAATGGTGGTGCGCTGAATGAGCGTGTTGGCGGTCGGGCTCTCCCATCGCAGTGCGGATCTCGGCACGCTCGAGCGTGCGGCGATCCCCGCGGACGAGCTGACCAAGGTCCTGCACGACCTGCAGCAGGCGGAGCACATCAGCGAGGTCATGCTCGTCTCGACGTGCAACCGCATCGAGGTCTACGCCGTGGTGGAGACGTTCCACGGCGGCGTCAACGACGTCTCGGACGTGCTCTCCCGCAAGGCCGGGATGGAGCCGGCCGAGCTGTACGACAGCCTGTACGTGCACTACGCGGGCGCGGCCGTCGAGCACCTGTTCTCCGTCGCCTCGGGCCTCGACTCGATGGTGGTCGGCGAGACGCAGATCCTCGGCCAGGTCCGTTCCTCGTACGCGACCGCGCGCGACGCCGGCACCGTCGGCCGCACGCTGCACGAGCTGATCCAGACCACACTGCGGGTCGGCAAGCGCGTGCACTCCGAGACCGGGCTCGACCAGCTCGGCGCGTCCGTCGTGTCCGAGGCGCTGGCCGCCGCGGGTGACATCGCGGGCAAGCACGCGCTGATTGTCGGAGCCGGTTCGATGGGCGCGCTCACCGCGTCGCAGCTGCGCAAGGCCGGGATCGCCGAGATCACCGTGGCCAACCGCACCGAAGCCAACGCCGTCCGGCTGGCCGAGAAGGTCGTCGCCGAAGGGATCCCGGCGCGTTCGGTGCCGTTGACCGAACTCGCCGAGGCGGTCGATCAGGTCGACCTCGTGGTGGCGTGCACCGGGGCGCAGGACGCGGTCTTCCTCGCCGGGCACGTGCCCGCGCGCGCCGGGCGTCCGCTGGTCGTCTGCGACCTCGGGCTGCCCAAGGACGTCGACGTCGCGGTCGCGGACCTCGCCGACGTCACCGTGGTGGACCTGGAGACGATCCAGCGCCGCATGCGCGACGCGGGCGCCCCGACCACCGACCGGCAGACCGCCAAAGCCAACGGCATCGTGCTCGACGAGGTGCGCGAGTACCTCGCCGGACAGCGCAGTGCCGAAGTGACGCCCACGGTCACCGCGCTGCGCAGGCGCGCGGCCGAGGTGGTGGACGCGGAGTTGCTCCGCCTGGACAACCGGCTGCCGGAACTCGACAGCCAGGTTCGCGAAGAGGTCGGCCGCACGGTTCGCCGCGTGGTCGACAAGCTGCTGCACGCGCCGACGGTGCGGGTCAAGCAGCTGGCCGCCGAGACGGCCGACACCGACTACGCCAACGCGTTGCGGGAACTGTTCTGCCTCGACCCGCAGGCTCCTGCGGCCGTGGCGAGCCCGACAGCGCCGGAATCCGAGAAGAAGCGGTAAGTGACCAGAGTCATTCGCATCGGCACGCGGGGCAGCAAGCTCGCCCTCGCGCAGACCGGCATCGTCGCCGACACCATCCGCGCCACCGGGGCGGAGGTGGAGATCGTCACCGTCACCACGCCCGGCGACCTCTCCAGCGCCCCGATCTCGCAGATCGGGGTCGGCGTGTTCACGTCGGCCCTGCGGGAAGCGTTGCTGCGCAACGAGATCGACGTCGCCGTGCACTCGTACAAGGACCTGCCCACCGCGCCGGAGGCCGGCCTCGTGCTGGCCGCGGTGCCGCCGCGCGAGGACCCGCGCGACGCGCTGATCGCGCGCGACGGCCTCACCCTCGGCGAGCTTCCGCCGGGCGCGAAGGTCGGCACCGGGGCGGCGCGGCGGATGGCTCAGCTGCGCGCGCTGGGTCTCGGTTTGGAAATCGTGCCGATCCGAGGCAATATCGATACCCGCATGCGCAAGGTCACCGACGGCGAGCTGGATGCCGTGGTGCTCGCGCGTGCCGGACTGGCCAGGGTCGGCCGGGTGGACGAGATCACCGAAACCCTCGACCCGATCCAGATGCTGCCCGCCCCCGCGCAGGGGGCGCTGGCGCTGGAGTGCCGGGCCGCCGACGTGGACATCGAGCACCTGCTCGCGTCCGCGGTGGACGACGAGAGCACGCGGGTCGCGGTGACGGCCGAACGGGCTCTGCTCGCCGCGCTCGAAGCCGGGTGCAGCGCGCCGGTGGGCGCGCTCGCCGAGATCGTCGAGGACCTCGACGACGAGGGCGCGGTGGTGGAACGCATCTCGCTGCGCGGCACCGCTGCCGTCGAAGGCGAGAACGGCGGCGTCGACATGGTTCGGGCTTCCGCGATCGCCGGGATCGGCGAGGCGGAGAAGCTCGGCCGGGAACTGGCCGCCGAACTGCTTGACCTGGGAGCCGGGGCGCTGCTCGGCCCCGCCCTGTGACGCCAGCCGTCACGCACCCGCACGACCTGCCCGACATCCGCGGCCGGAGCACCGGCCGCCCAAGAGGAGAAGAACACCAACGATGACCCCTGCTCGCAAGACCGCCGGGCGCGTCGCCTTCGTGGGCTCGGGCCCCGGGGACGCCGGGCTGCTCACCGTCCGCGCCCAGGAACTCCTGGCCAAGGCCGAGGTCGTGGTGACCGACCCGGACGTGCCCGCCAGCGTGCTCGCCTTCGCCGCCCCCGGCGCCGAGGTCCGGCCCGCCGTCGGCGAACCGTCCGACGTCGCCAAGGACCTGACCGCCGAGGCCAAGGCGGGCCGGCTCGCGCTGCGGCTGGTCTCCGGCGACCCGCTGACCAGCCCGGCCGTCGTGGCCGAGGTCCAGGCCGTCGCCCGCACCTCCGCCGTGTTCGACGTCATCCCGGGCGTCGCGCCGGGCACCGCGGTGCCGGCGTACGCGGGGGTCGCGCTCGGCGGCACCTACACCGAGGCGGACGTCCGCGGCGAGGTCGACTGGGGCGCGCTGGCCGCGGTCGCCGGCCCGATCGTGCTGCACGCGACGTCGGCGCACCTCGCCGAGGCGGCCAGCCAGCTCACCGAGAAGGGGCTGCCCGCCACCACCCCGGTCGCGGTCACCGCGAACGGCACCATCAACACCCAGCGCACGCTGGACACCACTCTCGCCTCGGTCGCGAACGACGCGGGCGAGCTGGTCGGCCCGCTGGTCGTGACGGTCGGGCAGGCCGCCGGGCAGCGCTCGAAGCTGTCCTGGTGGGAGTCGCGGGCGCTGTACGGCTGGAAGGTCCTGGTGCCGCGCACCAAGGAGCAGGCGGGCGAGATGGCCGAGCGGCTTCGCGGCCACGGCGCGACCTCGCACGAGGTGCCGACCATTTCGGTCGAGCCGCCCCGCAGCCCGGCGCAGATGGAGCGTTCGGTCAAGGGCCTGGTCGACGGCCGCTACCAGTGGATCGTCTTCACCTCCACCAACGCGGTGCGCGCGGTGTGGGAGAAGTTCGAGGAGTTCGGCCTGGACGCGCGCGCGTTCTCCGGCGTGAAGATCGCCTGCGTCGGCGAATCGACCGCGGCGAAGGTGCGCTCGTTCGGCATCATCCCGGAGCTGGTCCCGACGGGCGAGCAGTCGTCCGAGGGCCTGCTGGCCGAGTTCCCGCCGTACGACGACGTGCTGGACCCGGTCAACCGCGTCCTGCTGCCGCGCGCGGACATCGCCACCGAGATCCTGTCGGCCGGCCTGGTCGAACGCGGCTGGGAGGTGGACGACGTCACGGCTTACCGGACCGTGCGGGCCGCGCCGCCGCCAGCCGAGACCCGCGAGATGATCAAGACCGGCGGGTTTGACGCGGTCTGCTTCACCTCGTCGTCGACCGTGCGGAACCTGGTGGGGATCGCCGGGAAGCCGCACACGCGCACGTTGGTCGCGTGCATCGGGCCGAAGACCGCGGAAACCGCGGTGGAATTCGGTCTGCGGGTGGATGTTCAGCCGGAGAAGGCTGATGTGCCGCATTTGGTGGACGCTCTCGCCGAGCACGCCGCGCGGCTTCGTGCGGAGGGCGCGTTGCCGCCGCCGCGGAAGGCCAAGCGCACCCGACGCAGCTGAGGTTTTGTCCGTGAAGGGCTCCTTGAGGGAATCAGATTCCCTCAAGGAGCCCTTCACTGCTTTTCCCGGCCCGCGAGCCCGAGTGTGTATGATGTGTGTATGGCGAGGATGAACGTCTACGTGCCGGATGAGCTGGCCGCCAGAGCGAAAAAAGCTGATCTCAACGTCAGCGCGCTCGTGCAGTCGGCGCTGTCCGACGCGTTGCAGCGGCAGGCCACGGACGCCTGGCTCGACGCGCTTCCCGCGCCGAGCCGAGAGGTGCCGCACGTCGTCGCCATGGCCGCGCTCGATTCCGCCAAGGACGAGTTCGGTGATCGCGCGGATGCCTGAAGCGCCAGGAGAAATCGCGGTTCTCGACGCGTCGGCGCTGGTGGACGTGCTCGCGGGGACCTGCCGTGGCAACCAGGTGAAGACGCGGCTTCGCGGCACGGTGCTGCACGCTCCGGCGCATCTGGACGCTGAAGTCCTCTCCGCGCTGGGCCGGTTGTGCCGTGCCGGAGTGCTGACGGCTTCGACAGTGGACGCCGCGCTCCAGGCGTTGGCCAGCCTGCCGCTCACCCGGCACCCGGTCGTCGAATTGGCGAAAGGAGCTTGGGGGCGGCGCGGAGACCTGCGGCTTGTCGATGCGCTGTATATCGAATTGGCCGCAAGCCTGGGCGCCAAGGTGCTCACGACGGACCGTCGGCTGGCGCGGGCCAGCGCCCTCGCCGAAGAGATTGTCTGAGCGCGGGAGTACCTTGGATGTGTGTTCCCTGAGCAGCGACCCCGCAGGCTTCGTACTACTCCGGCAATGCGCAGGATGGTCAGTGAGACCACGTTGCGGCCACGGCAATTGATCCTGCCGATGTTCGTCGGCGAAGGGCTCGACGCGCCCCGGCCGATCGCCAGCATGCCGGGCGTCGTTCAACACACTCGCGACACTCTTCGCAAGGCCGCTGTCGACGCGGTCAACGCTGGGGTCGGCGGGCTGATGCTCTTCGGGATTCCGGAGAAGCGGGATCCGGAGGGATCCGGCGCGGTTGACGAGAAGGGCATTCTCAACGTCGCGTTGCGGGATCTGCGCAGCGAGCTCGGTGACTCGACCGTGCTGATGGCCGACACTTGCCTGGACGAGTTCACTGACCACGGGCACTGCGGCGTGCTTGACGCGGACGGTGTGGTCGACAACGACGCCACGCTGCGGTTGTACGCCGAGATGGGCGTCGCGCAGGCCGAGGCTGGGGCGCATGTGCTCGGGCCGAGCGGGATGATGGACGGGCAGGTCGGCGTGATCCGCCGGGCGCTCGACGAGGTCGGGCACAGCGAGACCGCGATCCTCGCCTATTCGATCAAGTACGCCAGCGCGTTCTACGGGCCGTTCCGCGAGGCCGTCGACTCGCAGCTCAAGGGCGACCGCAAGACCTACCAGCAGGACCTCGGCAACGCGCGCGAGGCGATGCGGGAGCTCGAACTCGACCTCGCCGAGGGCGCGGACATGGTGATGGTCAAGCCTGCACTGTCCTATTTGGACATCATCAAGGCGGCGGCCGACATTTCGCCGGTTCCCGTCGCGGCGTACAACATCTCCGGCGAGTACGCGATGGTCGAGGCGGCCGCGGCGAACGGCTGGATCGAGCGCGAGCGCACCGTCCTCGAGGTGCTCACCTCCATCCGCCGCGCGGGGGCGGACGTCATCCTGACCTACTGGGCGGCCGAGGCCGCGGCCTGGCTGGACTGAGCCCGGGTAGGGTCTTTCGGGTGGTCGAGAAGGACGAGAACACCCCGAAGCCAGCCAGCGTGACCTCGGACGATCTTTCCGGGCTCACCGACGACGAGCGCCGCAAGCGCGGGCGCGCGCCGGATCCGGTGCTGCCGGGGGAGACCGCGCCGAAGGCTCAGCCGCCGCTGGAGGTGCATGCCGCGTTCGCGCTCGCCATTCTGGCCGCGCTCGTCGTCGTCGCGAGTCAGATCGTCATCATTTTTTTCAAGCATCTGCTCGTTGACGCCGCGATGAAGCAGCCGCAGCAGCCTGGCCACGCGCTCACCATCGAGCAGGCTCAGACCAACGTGAATTTCTTCGTGTGGGCAATGCTGATCGGCGCGCTGTGCTTCGGCGCGCTGCTCGTGCTGTTCGCCTGGAAGGCCCGCGAGGGCACGCGGTCCGCACGCAGCATCGCGACGCTGCTGGCGGTGCTCGGCATCGTGTTCGAACTCGGGGTGATCCGCAGCCTCTTCTCGCTCATCGCGTCGCTGGTGCTCGTCGCCATGCTGATCCTGCTGTACCTGCCGAAGGTCGCGGGCTACTTCCCGAAGGTCGGCAAGAACCTGTAATGGCGGAAAGGACGCTGTACTCCGAGCCTGGCGTCGGCTGGTCGGCCCTGGTCTGGGGGCCGCTGTTCGCGCTGCTGGGCGCGCTCGCCGAACTGGCCACCGCCGGGCCGACGCACGTCGTCGGCTGGGTGCTGATCGGTGTCGCGCTGGTCGCGCTGACGCTGCCGTGGGTGTACGCGCGGCGGCGGTTCCTTTCGCTGGAGGTCACCACCGAAGGGCTGCGGCAAGGGCGGGAGACGTTGGCCGCCGAGAAGATCGCCTCGGTGAGCGACGTCGGGGCGCCGGTCGGGGCGCGCGTTCTCGGCGGTGGCTGGTCGGTGCCGCGGAAGTACGACGAGTTGCCGGTGGAGCTGGACGACGGCACGGTGGTGCTCGCCTGGGCCCGCGACGTCGAAGCGCTGAAGACCGCGCTCGCCGAGCTGGCCGCGAAGAACCACCCGAATGCCGAGGAGCAGGCCGATGACTCCCGGAACTGAACCCCCACGAGGGACGCGGAACGACGGCGAACCTGAAAGGCTGGACCCCGTGATCGATCTGCCCCAGCCGACCGGAGCCGGGCTTTGGCCGCCGGAGGAAACGCAGCCGAAGACGAAGCTGAACCAGCCGTGGCGCGCGTTCGTCGCGCTCGGCGAGGTCGTGGTGGCCGGATTGGTGCTGTGGGCGGCGTTCGCGCTGTGGCACGCCGGCATCGTCACGGTCGTCACCACGGCGGGCGACGGCACTCAATTGGTGTCGCAGCGGTACTTCGGCGGGCATATCGCCGGGGCGCTCGGGCTCGGCACGCTGTCGGCGGTATTGGTCGTGGACGCGGTCCGGCAATTGCTGCTCGCGGTGCGTGCCCGGCACAAAAAGAAGAAGGACTGACTTACACAGCTGTCCCACAGGGAACCAACAGCTAACTGCTAAGCAGGCCCCGCAGTCTTGCGGCCATGACGCGGCTGCGCACACGAACCTGGGTGATCAACGGAGTCCTTGTCGTGCTGCTCGGCGGCGCGGCTTTCGGGATTTACCAGGCCTTTTCGCCGGCGAGTTCGACAGCGCAGGCACAAACCCGCACGACTCCGGTGCGGCGCGCGAACGTTTCCCAGACCGTTTCGGCGGCGGGCACGATCGCGAGCACGTACACCGGCGTCGCGAACTTCACGACCTCCGGCAAGGTCACCGGCATCGACGTGAAGGTCGGCGACGTCGTGAGCGCCGGGCAGAAGCTCGCGACGATCGACTCTTCCCAGGCCAGCAAACAGCTTCAGGTCGCCAAGGCCAATCTCGCGGTCGCCGAGGACAACCTCACCACGGCGCAGGACAACCCGCCGGCGAACCAGACCGCGACCCAGGCGCAGACCAGCACCGCGTCGCTTCAGGCCAAGGTGGATCAAGCGCAATTGGACGTCGACAACGCGGAAACGGCGGTTTCCGCGACGACGTTGACCGCGCCGGGGGCGGGGACAGTCACCGCGATTAACGGGACGGTCGGGCAGCAAACGGGCAGCGGGGGCAATTCCAGCAACAGTTCCGCGGGTGCGTCTTCGTCGAGTTCCAGTTCCGGCTCTGGTGGGCAATCCGGGCAGCAGTCGTCGTCAAGCAGCAGCAGTAGCAGCAGCGGTTTTATCGATATCACTGACATGGGAAACCTTGTCGTCAATACCTCGGTGGCGGAAATTGACGTGAGCAAGGTGAAAACCGGTCAGAAAGCCACGGTCACTTTGAACGCGACGCCGGACCAGCCGTTGCAGGCGACCGTTTCCAGCATCGACCTCACGCCGACCACGAGCAGCAATGTCGTCAGCTACGGAGCGAAGCTGGCGTTGACGAATCCGCCCTCGGGGCTGCGGCCCGGCCAGTCGGCGAGCGTCGTGATCACGGTCGCGGAAGCCGATGGCGTGCTGAGCGTTCCGGCCGCGGCGGTGCGGACCAGCGGGACGACGAACGCGGTCACAGTGGAGCAGAACGGGCAGCCGGTTACGCGGCAGGTCGAGGTCGGCGTGCGCGGAGAGTCCACTGTGGAGATCAAGTCCGGCCTCAACGAGGGCGACAGCGTGGTGCTCACCGCTGCGTCGCCGACGACGTCGAGCGGGTCCAACGGTCAGCAGCGTACCGGCGGAACTGGCGGTCTCGGCGGGTTCGGCGGCGGTCAGCAGGGCGGATTCGGCGGCGGCCGACAAGGCAACGTCGGCGGGGGCCGGGGATGAAGCCGGTGATCGCGGTCTCCGGACTGCGCAAGACCTACGGCAGCGGGGAAACCGCGGTGCACGCGTTGCGCGGGGTCGACCTGCAGGTGTGGCCGGGCGAATACGTGGCGATCATGGGCGCGTCCGGGTCCGGGAAATCGACGCTGCTGAACATGCTCGGCTGTCTCGACACACCCACCTCAGGCCGGTACCTGCTGGACGGATTCTCCGTCGCCGATCTCAACGAACGCCAGCTTGCGTTGCTGCGCAACCGAAAGATCGGCTTCATCTTCCAGTCCTTCAACCTCGTGCCGCGCACCAGCGCGTTGTCCAATGTGGAATTGCCGATGGTCTACAGCGGACTCAAGCGGGGCGAACGGCGCCGCCGGGCGCTGGCCGCGCTGGAGATGGTCGGGCTGACCGATCGGGCCAAGCATCTGCCGAACGAACTGTCCGGCGGACAGCAGCAACGCGTCGCGGTGGCACGCGCGCTGGTCGGCGGGCCGGCGATGCTGCTGGCCGACGAACCGACCGGAAACCTCGACCACGCAAGCACTGTCGACGTCCTCGGCGTCTTCGACCGGCTCAACGCACTCGGCCGCACGGTCGTGGTGATCACGCACGAGGACGAAGTCGCGCGGCACGCGCACCGCGTCGTCCGGGTCAGCGACGGGCAGATCGTGTCGGACGAGGTCCGCGCCGGGGTGGTCGCGTGAACTTCGTCGAGATCATGCGGTTCGCGGTTCGCGGCCTCGCCTCGAACAAACTGCGGTCGGTGCTCACCACGCTCGGCATCACCATCGGCGTCGCGTCGGTGATCTTGTTGGTAGCCGTGGGAAACGGCGCTTCGGCGGCGATCACCGCGAGCATCCAGGGACTCGGCACCGACGTGGTCAACGTGTCGCCGCTTCGGGGCGGCGGACAGTCCAGCCAGGTCCGGCCGCTCACCGTGCAGGACGCGCACGCGCTGGTCGATCCGGTGGGCGCGCCGGATGTCAAGGCGGCGGCTCCGGTGGTGAACACCAGTGCGACCGCGACGTACGGGCAGACTTCCTACGACGTGTCCAGCGTCGTCGGCACCGAACCCAGCTACTTCACCACCACGAACCGCCAGATCGCCGACGGCCAGTTGTTCAGCGCCGAAGACGTGACGCAGGCGCGCAAGGTCGTGGTGCTCGGGCCGACGACAGCACAGTCGATCTTCGGCACGGCCGAACCGGTCGGGAAGAACGTGCTGATCAACAGCATCCAGTTCACCGTGATCGGCGTGCTGCAGACCAAGGGCAGCACCGGGCTGCAGAACGCCGACGACGTCGCGATCGCTCCGATCAGCGCGGTGCAGAACTCGCTCGCCGGCTACGGCAGCCTGAACCAGATCGCGGTACAGGCGACCAACGCCGACTCGATCGGGCTCGCGCAAGCCGAGGTCACCGCGATTCTCGACGCCCGGCACGGTATCCAGGCCTCGGCCAATCCGGACTTCCAGATCCAGAACTCCGCGCAGCTGCTGCAGACCCGCACGTCGGCGATCCAGACCTTCACCGTGCTCCTCGGCGCGGTCGCGGCGATCTCGCTGCTGGTCGGCGGGATCGGCGTCACGAACATCATGCTCGTCACGGTCACCGAGCGGATCCGCGAAATCGGCATCCGCAAGGCGATCGGCGCGCCGCGCTCGGCGATCCTCGGCCAGTTCCTCGCCGAGGCGACCATGCTGAGCCTCTTCGGCGGACTGCTCGGCGTGCTGATCGGAGTGGTTGGCAGCCGGTTCAGCATCGCGGGCATCCAGCCGGTGGTGGTGCCGTCGTCGATCGCGCTGGCCTTCGCGGTGTCCGCCCTGATCGGGCTTTTCTTCGGCAGTTTCCCGGCGAACCGGGCTTCGCGGCTGCGGCCGATCGACGCCCTCCGGCACGAGTAGGAGCGTCATGTCCGCGTCGACCACCCAGCCCATTCCGACCCCGCCGGAGGAGCCCGCCGCGCCGCGCCCGGAAGACCTCATCGCCGAGCCCGCCGTCGAGGGCGATCTCACCGCCGAGCTGAAGCAGGTCGCGCGGCCGTTCGGCAAGCCGACGCTCGTGCTCGCCGGATTGCTCGTGCTGGCGCTGGCGTTCGCCGGTGGCGCGTGGACGCATGCCGCGTTCGGCCCGTCGGGCGGCTCTTCCAGCGCCCGAACGGCCGCCGGTCCGGGTACTGGGGCGGGTTCCGGGCAACAGGGGGCAGGCTTCGGCGGACGCACGGCAGGCGGTCGCGGGACGGTCGGCACCGTGGAGAAGATCGACGGCAGCACGGTCACGCTGAAGACCGTGCAGGGCAGCGAAGTCACAGTGTCCACTTCGGACAGTACGACCGTCGGGGTGACCCAGCCGGGCAAGCTCAGCGACCTCAAGCCGGGCCAGACGGTGACCGTTCAGGGCCGCACCGGATCGGACGGTTCGGTGACCGCGCAGGCGATCGTGGCGCAGCCGGGCCGTTAGGGAACGTCGTTGAGCGCGATGATCGCGACGTTCAGCGCGGTCGTGTAGAGCAGCCACGCCAGATACGGCAAGAGCAGCAGCGCCGCGGTGCGGGATCGGCGGTAGAAGAGCGCGATCGTCACGATCACGGTGAAATCGAGCAGCACGATGTCCACGCACGCGACCTGCGTGGAACCGCCCGCGAAGAACAGCGAGATCCACATCAGGTTGAACAGCAGGCCGATGCCGTACGCGGCGAAGCCCTGGTTCTCGCCGTCGGTGCGCCAATAAACCCAGCCGGCGAAGGCGAGCACGACGTACAGCACCGTCCACACCGGACTGAACAGGGACGAGGGCGGGGCCCACTCCGGCAGCACGTACCGGTTGTAGGCGTCCGGCGCGGTCGTCGCGGCCAGCGCTCCCACCAGTGCGATGACGCCGACCAGCCCGAAGAACACCGCGAGCATCAGCCACGGGTTCCGGCGGTGTGTGGGCGCCGTCACGTCTCCTCCATGGCTCGCCCCGTCCATGCGCGCCCATCTTAAGAGGGGTAAGGCCGGTGTGCCGGGTGGCAATCGGGTGGCAGCTTGGGCGCCGCCGACACCCGAACGGAGGATTTGCAAGACTGGGGCGGTGAGCACTGGCACCGAGCAGTCCAAAGCATGGTTCGCACGCGCCAAGGCGGCCGTTCCGGGCGGGGTGAACTCGCCGGTGCGCGCCTTCAACTCGGTCGGCGGCACGCCGCGGTTCATGGTCCGCGGCGAGGGCCCGCATCTGTGGGACGCCGACGGCAACCGCTACGTCGACCTCGTCTCCTCGTGGGGCCCGATGATCCTCGGGCACGCGCACCCCAAGGTGGTGGCCGCCGCCCGCGCGGCCGCGGAGCACGGGCTCTCCTTCGGCACGCCGACCATCGGCGAGGTCGAACTGGCCGAGGAGATCATCGGCCGGGTCGGCCCGGTCGAGCAGGTCCGGCTGGTCAACTCCGGCACCGAAGCCACGATGAGCGCCATCCGGCTGGCCCGCGGTTTCACCGGCCGCGCCAAGATCGTGAAGTTCGCCGGTTGCTACCACGGCCACGTCGACGCGCTGCTCGCCGAAGCGGGCTCTGGCGTCGCGACGCTCGGGCCGCCGACTTCGCCGGGTGTCACCGGCGCGCAGGCCGCGGACACGATTGTCTTGCCGTACAACGATCTTGACGCGCTCCGGAAGTCCTTCGCGGAGAACGAGGGCCAGATCGCCGCGGTGATCACCGAAGCCGCCGCGGGCAACATGGGCGCGGTGCCGCCGGACCCCGGCTTCAACGCCGCACTGCGTGACCTCGCGCACGAAAACGGCGCGCTGCTGATCATGGACGAGGTGATGACCGGCTTCCGCGTCTCGCGCGCCGGCTGGTTCGGCCTCGAAGGCGTCGCGGGCGACCTCTACACCTTCGGCAAGGTGATGTCCGGCGGGCTTCCCGCGGCGGCGTTCGGCGGTCGCGCGGACATCATGGCGAAGCTCGCGCCCGGCGGTCCCGTCTATCAGGCAGGCACGCTGTCCGGTAACCCGGTCGCGGTCGCCGCCGGTCTCACCGCGCTGCGCGAAGCCGACGACGCGGTGTACGCGAAGCTCGACGCCAACGCGAAGCGTCTCGGCGGGCTCTTCGAGAAGGCGCTCAGCGAAGCGGGTGTCACGCACACCGTGCAGTACGCGGGCAACCTCTTGAGCATCTTCTTCACCGACAAGCCCGTACGCACCTACGCGGACGCGCAGGCCTCCGAGACATGGCGCTTCCCCGCGTTCTTCCACGCGCTGCTCGAAGCGGGCGTGTACCCGCCGCCAAGCGCGTACGAGGTGTACTTCGTGAACGCCGCGATGGACGACGAAGCGTTCGGCGTCATCGAGGCTGCGTTGCCGGCTGCGGCGCGCGCGGCGGCTGAGGCGGTTCGCCCGTGACCACCGTTGTCCACATGCTGCGGCACGGCGAGGTCCACAACCCGGAGAAGATCCTCTACGGGCGGCTGCCGAACTTCCGGCTTTCGGAGCGCGGGCAGCGCCAGGCGCTCACCGTCGCCGAAGCGGTCGCGGGGCACGACCTCGCGTACGTCGTCGCTTCGCCGCTTCAGCGCGCGCAGGAGACCGCAGCGCCCATCGCGGGCGCGCACCGTCTCGACATCGCGACGGACGAAGGTCTCATCGAAGCGGCGAACGTCTTCGAGGGCCAGCGCGTGGCAGTGGGCGACGGCGCGCTGCGGCAGCCGAAAGCGTGGCCGCACCTGGTGAATCCCTTTAAGCCGTCGTGGGGCGAGCCGTACGTCGAGATCGCACACCGCATGCTCGGCGCGGTCCACCGTGCGCGCGTAAAGGCCGAAGGGCGCGAAGCGCTGTGCGTGTCGCACCAGCTGCCGATCTGGACGCTTCGTCGCTTCTTGGAAGCGAAGCGGCTGTGGCACGACCCGCGGCAGCGGCAGTGCTCGCTGGCGTCGCTCACCAGCCTGGTCTTCGACGGCGAGGAGCTGCTGGAGATCGTCTACAGCGAGCCCGCGGGCACCACCGACCCCAAGGTGACCGGCGCATGAAACGGCGGCTGCTCGGGGTGGTGCTGGCCGCCGCGCTGGTCGTGACGGGCTGCTCGACCGGCAAGGACGCGGTCGTCTCGGGCGGCACCTTCACCTTCGTCTCGCCCGGCGGCAAGGTCGACATCACCTATCCGCTGAACGAGCGCCAGCAGGCCCCGACGCTGGCCGGCGACGACCTGATGCACGAGGGCAAACAGCTCTCGATCGCGGACTTCCCCGGCAAGGCCCTGGTGATCAACCTGTGGGGCCAGTGGTGCGGCCCGTGCCGCGCCGAAGCGCCCGAGCTGGAGACCGCGAGCAAGCAGATGGCCCCGCTCGGCGCCCAGGTGATCGGACTCGACGTCCGCGACCCGGCGCGCGACGTGGCCCAGGATTTCGTGCGCGACCGCGGCCTGACGTACCCGTCGATCTGGGACCCGTCCGGACGCGTGCTGCTGCAGCTGGCCGGATATCCGCGCAACATCATCCCGTCGACGCTGGTGCTGGACAAGCAGCACCGGGTGGCGGCGGTGTTCCTGCGGCAGGTGCTGGCCTCGGACTTGGTGCCGGTGGTGCAGCGGCTGAGCGCGGAGAAGTAGCCGCGACCCGCGCTCCTTCGCGCGAGCGGGCCCGCTCCGCCCTGGCCCGCTCCGCCTCAGCCCGCCCAGTTCCGCCCCAACGCCGCGTTGGGTGCATGTGGCGCACCCAATGTGGCGTTGGGTGCATGTGGCGCACCCAATGTGGCGTTGGGTGCATGTGGCGCACCCAATGTGGCGTTG
>NZ_JBHZAG010000051.1:0-26278 GCF_042754125.1 Amycolatopsis sp. NPDC059235 | reverse complement strand
GCGTTGGGTGCATGTGGCGCACCCAATGTGGCGTTGGGTGCATGTGGCGCACCCAATGTGGCGTTGGGTGCATGTGGCGCACCCAATGTGGCGTTCGGTGCGTCTGACGCACCCAACGCCACATTGGGGCGGCACAGGACCACAGGACCAAGGTCCTGGTCCCGTTGTGGCGTAGGTCCTGTGAGCAGGCCCCGCCCGCCTCACGTCCAGCTCACTGCCTACTCTCAAGTGCGTGAACTCCGTGTCCGAGCTGGCGCTCTCCGGGCCGCTGCTGCTCGCCGCGGGTGTTGCGCTGCTGGCCGGGGCCATCTCGTTCGCGTCGCCGTGCGTGGTGCCGCTCGTGCCCGGGTACCTCGCCTACCTCGCGGCTCTCGTCGGCGCGGACGCCCCGGCGGTGCGCGACGGCGAGGAGCGCAAAAAGGGCCGCTACGCCGTTCTCGGCGCGGCGGGCCTGTTCGTGCTCGGGTTCACCGTGGTGTTCGTCGCGACCATGGGCACGCTGGTCTGGCTCGCGAACACCTTGCTGGTCAACGAGGATCTGCTGCAGCGCATCGGCGGCATCCTCACCATCCTCATGAGCCTGGTCTTCCTCGGCTGGATCCCGGGGCTGCAGCGCGAGGTCCGCTCGCACCGCGTGCCCGGCGGCGGCCTCTGGGGCGCGCCGGTGCTCGGTGCGGTGTTCGGGCTCGGCTGGACGCCGTGCATCGGGCCGACGCTGTCCGCCGTCACCAGCCTCGCCAGCGCGACCGGCGGGGCCGCGGTTCGCGGGTATGTGCTGGTGCTCGTTTACTGCCTCGGCCTCGGCGTTCCGTTCCTGCTGATCGCGCTCGGCGCCCGCTGGGCCGTGCGCGCCACCGACTGGCTCCGCCGCAACGGCCGCCGCGTGCAGATCTTCGGCGGGGTGTTGCTGATGGTGGTCGGCATCCTGCTGGTCACCGGGCTGTGGGGAGACGTCATGGGCTGGCTCCGCAACTCCGTCGCCTCCGATCTCGAGCTGCCGTTGTGACCACGACCGAAGCGCCCCCGAAGAACCCTCAGCCGTACCGGCCGTCCGCGGCGAAGCAGGCGCTGGCCTTCCTGCGCAACACCTGGCGCGGCCTGACGTCCATGCGCACCGCGCTGGTGCTGCTGTTCCTGCTGGCGCTCGCCGCGCTGCCCGGCGCGCTGCTGCCGCAGCGGCGGCTGAACGCGCCGAAGGTCGACGAGTACATCAGCGCGCACGGCTGGTGGGGTTCGCTGCTCGACAAGCTGGAGTTCTTCGACGTCTACTCCAGCGTCTGGTTCTCCGCGATCTACATCCTGCTGATGATCTCGCTGATCGGCTGCCTCACGCCGCGCAGCTTCGAGTACGTCAAGCAGATGCGGGCCAAGCCGGTGCTGACGCCGCGCAATCTCGCGCGCATGCCGCACCACCGGATCGCCCGCACCGCGCGCACGCCGGAGACGATCCGCGAGGACGTGCGCAAGCAGCTGTCCGGCTGGCGGCGCGTCGAGCGCGAGGAAGACGGCGGCGGGTTCAGCGTCTCGGCCGAACGCGGCTACCTGCGCGAGACCGGGAACCTGCTGTTCCACTTCGGCATGCTCGGCCTGATCGTCTTCTTCGCCCTCGGCAAGCTCTACAGCTACGAGGGCCAGGTCATCGTGCAGGCCAACGGCGGCCAGTTCTGCAACTCGGGCATCTACAACTACGACTCGTTCGAGGCCGGGCTGCGCGTCGACGGCACCGACCTCAACCCGTTCTGCGTGAAGGTCAACGACTTCACCGCCCGCTACACCGCCACGAACCAGGCCGATTACTACCACTCGCACATCGAGTACCAGTCCGGCGAAGACCTGCAGACTGGCACGTGGAAGCCGTACGACCTCGAGGTCAACGAGCCGCTGCGGACCGTCGGCGACCGGGTTTACCTGCTGGGCAACGGTTATTCGCCGCAGTTCACGGTGACCTTCCCGAACGGCGAGAAGCGCACCCAGAACACCCAGTGGATGTTCAGCAACCCGGCGACGATGCTGTCCGAGGGCGCGACGAAGTTCGACCAGCCCGGCGTCACCGACGAGGTCCAGCGGCGCACCAAGCAGCTCGCGATCACCGGCCTGTTCGCGCCGTCGTCGTTCATCCACGGCGGCGTGCTCACCTCGACCGCGCCGCAGCTGAACAACCCGATGGTCGCGGTCGACGTGCTGCGCGGCGACCTCGGTCTCGACGCGGGCCGCGGCCAGTCGGTGTTCTCGGTCGACCAGTCCCGGGTCCAGGACGGGCGGCTCAAGCGGGTCGCCCGCAAGAACCTGGCGGTCGGCCAGGAACTGACGCTCGACGACGGCACGAAGGTGCGTTTCGACGGCGTCAACAAGTGGGTCAACCTGCAGATCTCGCACGATCCGACGCAGGGCTTCGTGCTCGGCTTCGCGATCGTGATGTTCGCCGGGCTCGGGGCGTCGCTGCTGGTCAAGCGGCGTCGCGTGTGGGTGCGGGTGCGGCCGGGCAAGGACGAGAGCGCGAGTACCGTGATCGAGGTCGCGGGGCTCGCGCGCACGGATCAAGCCGGATACGGCGAGGAATTCCAGCGGATCAGCGAACGGCTGGTCACGGGCCGGAAGGGCAGCTGAGGCATGGAAATCAACGAGACTCTCTCGCAGTACAGCGACCTGCTGTACACGACGACAGTGGCGATTTACGTGCTGGCGCTGCTGTTCACGCTCTTCGAGCAGGCGTTCGGGGCCAAGGGCCGTCTCGCCGCCGAGCGCAGCCGCCAGCGTGTGCTGGTCGGCGCGGGCGGACCCGAGACCAACGACGCCGACGACGCGAGCATCGAGGACGGCGACGTCCCGGCCGAGCCCGAGGCCCCGCGCGCGGTCGGCCGCGCCGAGCGGATCGGCCGGATGGGCGCGGCGCTGCTCGTGCTGGGCGCGCTGCTGCAGCTGTCGGCGATCGTGCTGCGCGGACTCGCGGTGCACCGCGCGCCGTGGGGCAACATGTACGAGTACGGCATGGCGGTCACCTTCATCACCGTCGTCGCGTGGCTCGTGGTGATCAAGAAGTTCCCGGTCCGCCACCTCACCGGCTTCCTGCTGCTGCCCGTCGTGATCCTGATGTTCATCAACGGCACGATGCTGTACACAGTGGCCGCGCCGGTCGTGCCCGCGCTGCAGTCGTACTGGCTCGTGATCCACGTGTCCGCCGCGATCATCGGCTCCGGCGTATTCCTGGTGCCGGGCGTGGCGAGCGTGCTCTACCTCTTCCGCACCGCGCACGACCGCGACCCGGCCAAGTTCGCCGGTTTCGGCCCGAAGCTGCCCGCCGCCGACGTGCTCGACCGGATCGCCTACCGCGCCACGATCGTGGCGTTCCCGATCTTTACCTTCGGCGTGCTGTGCGGCGCGGTGTGGGCCGAGGCCGCGTGGGGCCGGTTCTGGGGCTGGGACCCGAAGGAGACCGTCGCGTTCATCGCGTGGGTCGTTTACGCGGCATACCTGCACTCCCGGGCCACCGCGGGCTGGCGCGGGACGCGGGCGGCGGTGATCAACATCGTCGGGTTCTCGGTGACGATCTTCAACCTGTTCTTCGTCAACCTGGTTACCGCCGGACTGCATTCCTACGCCGGAGTGAGCTGAGCCGGGGGTCCACCGCCCGGACCGGGCCTCGGGCGACTACCGTCGTCGCCAGGGGCCCTTCGACGTACCCGGGAGGTTGGCAACGGTGACCGGACCCAGTGAAGAGACTGCCGGGGAACAGCAGTCCGAGCAGGCCCAGGAACCGGCTGCCATGTTCTCCGAAGAACGCACCGACTCGACGCCGCACCCCGGCACCGGGCCGTACGACGCGCAGCCGACGCAGGTCGTCGACCCGCCGCCGCAGGGGGCGTACCAGCCGCTGCCGCAGCCGGGCGGCTACCAGGCGCATTACGACCAGAATCTGCCGCCGTTGCAGCCTCCCGCTCAGCAGCAGCCGTATGCCCCTCCGGGCGGATACCAGCAGCAGCCCGCCGCTCCGGCTGGCACACCGGTTCCCGCTCCGGGCGCCGTTCCCGCGGCGGGGCAGGGGCTTCCGCAGCCGGCTTCCGGCGCGGACGAGCTGGCCACCGCGCACCTGGTGAAGCAGCAGAAGCGAACGCCGCAGTCCGGCTGGCGCAAGGCCGTGTACTTGGGCACCGGCAAGCTGGTCAACCCGGGGGAGAGCCCCGCGGACACGCGCCGGCGCGAGCTGATCGCGCGGGTCAACCAGCCGCTGCGCGGGTGCTACAAGATCGCGATGCTGAGCCTCAAGGGCGGCGTCGGCAAGACCACGACCACGACCACGCTCGGCGCGACCTTCGCGTCCCTGCGCGGCGACCGCGTGGTGGCGGTGGACGCGAACCCGGACCGCGGGACGCTGTCGCAGAAGATCGCCATCGAGACCACCGCGACCGTGCGGCACCTGCTGCGGGACGCGGACAAGATCACGCGCTACAGCGACGTCCGGTCGTACACGTCGCAGGGGTCGAGCCGCTTGGAAATCCTGGCGAGCGAACAGGATCCGGCGGTGTCGGAGGCGTTCTCCGAGAACGACTACCGGCGCACGGTGAACCTGCTGGAGCACTTCTACAACATCGTGCTCACCGACTGCGGCACCGGTCTGATGCACTCGGCGATGAAGGGCGTCCTCGACGTCGCGGATTCGCTGGTGGTGGTGTCGTCGGGCTCGGTCGACGGAGCGCGCAGTGCTTCGGCGACGCTGGACTGGCTCGAGGCGCACGGATACGGCGACCTGGTGAAACGGTCGGTCGTGGTGATCAACTCGGTGCGCCCGAAGGGGAGTTCGGTCGATCTGGACAAGCTGGCCGCGCACTTCGGGGCGAAGGTGCGGTCGGTGTGCCGGATCCCGTTCGACGCGCATCTGGAAGAAGGCGCGGAGATCGAACTGGAACGGCTCGGCGGGGATACCCGGCTCGCGCTGCTGGAACTGGCGGCAACCGTCGCCGATGGGTTTAACGCGTAAGCAGGATCTCAGGAGTCGTTTTCGTCGGTCGGACGGTTGCGTTGCTGTTCAGACAGCTTGCGCAGGAATTCAGGGTCGTCGTCAGGAGCGACGGCAGGGCGGCGTTGCGGGACGCTGATCCGCTGTGCCCCCAAGGCCCGCCACAACAGAACGGCGATGGTGATGGCGCCCACCGCTGCGAGCAAAGGAATCATGCCCGAGGTCCTTCCGTCGTGCTGGCCCCCCAGGTTAGCCGCAATTCGGCTGAACGGGGGGACGGGACGGCGGGCGCGGCAGGCCCGGAACGCGGCGAAGGGTCGTGACCGGCAAGCGATGCGGGAGGCACCCCTTGCCACTCACGACCCTTCGTCGTCTGCGTGACCCGCGAATCAGATCTTGCGGGTCGGTTCGCTGGCGTCCGTGGTGAGTTCGGCCAGCAGGTCGTTCACCTCGGACTCGCGGAACCGGCGGTGTCCGCCCGGCGTCCGGATCGAGCCGATGCGGCCCGCGGTGGCCCAGCGGGTCACGGTCTTCGGGTCCACCCGGAACAGAGCGGCCACCTCACCCGGGGTGAGCAACCGTCCGCCCATGGTTGCGGTCATTTTCCGCCTCCTTAACGCCCAACTTGCTATACCGGGGGCATCGGGCGATTTCGCCCGTCGCGCCCGGGTGGCCAACGCGGCAATCGTGGCACTTCACCCGTCGGGTACTCGAACGGTTGTCCTTGGGTAAAGAGCCCTTAAAGTGCAAAAGGGACATAACTCAGCAGATTCTCAGGATCGCTCAGGGCCCGTTCGCGTCCCGCTGACCAGGCATTTTCCCACCAGGTGTGCCGAGATTCGGGTAAAGACCAGGCAAAGGCCGGGTGCAGGCGCCATCCGCGGCCGAGGTTGCTGTGACGCAGGAGACAATCCGGGACCTACCGGGATGAGCCGGTCGCGGGCCCGCGCCGCATAATGGGCCGGTGGATCAGCTGGACCGGAAAATCATCGCCGAGCTGCGGGCCAACGGCCGGGCCACCTACGCCGACCTCGGCCGGACGGTGGGGCTCTCCGCGTCGTCGGTGCACGAACGCGTCGGAAAGCTCGAGGCGGCGGGCGTGATCACCGGGTACCACGCGATGGTCGACCCGAACACGGTCGGCCTCGGCGTCACCGCGCTGGTCGGCATCCATCCCACCGACACCGCCACCGACGAGGACGTCGCGACTTCGCTCGGCGAATTGCCCGAGGTGGAGAGCTGTTACGCGGTCGCGGGCGACGAGGCCTTCGTAGTAAAGGTGCGGGTTTCGACGGTCGACGAGCTGGAGCTCACCCTCGGCCGGCTGCGCCGCATCCCCGGCGTCGGCCGCACCAATACGACAGTCGTGCTCTCCACCCGCTTCGAGGGCCGCCCCAACAACGCGGGCCTGGACGAAGACCCGGCAAGCGGGGCGTAGCCTGTTTCGGTGTGAGCGAGACACCGGACCACCTTCCCCGTGACCTGACGGTGTACTTGATCGCGCGGTTCGCGCTCGTCGCGGTGGTCGCGGTCGTGCTTTCGCTGGTCGGCGTGCCGCTGCTGGTCTCTTTGCTGATCGGGCTCGTCGTCGGCCTTCCGCTCGGCCTGCTGCTGCTGCGCGGCCTGAACCAGCGCGTGACGGCCGGTCTGGCCAAGCGCAACGAATCCCGCGCGCGTGCTCGGGCCCAGCTGCGGTCGCAGCTGCGCGGCGAGACTCCGGCCGACGATTCCGCGGCATGAGCAAACCGCACAGCCGCGCCTGGGTCCGGGAAGCCGTCCGGATCATCGAGGCCGACGCCAACCGCAGCGCCGACACTCACCTGCACGTTTTCCCGTTGCCCCCGGAATGGGGCATCGATCTTTACCTGAAGGACGAGTCGGTGCACCCGACCGGCTCGCTCAAGCACCGGCTCGCCCGGTCGCTGATCCTGTACGGCCTGGTCAACGGGCACATCGGCCCGGACACCGTGCTGGTCGAGGCGTCCAGCGGCTCGACCGCGGTGTCCGAGGCGTACTTCGCGCGGATGCTCGGCCTGCGGTTCGTGACCGTCGTGCCGCGGCGGACGAGCAAGGAAAAGATCGCGCTCATCGAGTTCTACGGCGGCGAGTGCCACTACGTCGACGCGGCGCCGGCGATGTACCCGGAGGCCGAGCGGCTGGCCGCCGAGTGCAACGGGCATTACCTCGACCAGTTCACCTACGCCGAGCGCGCGACGGACTGGCGCGGCAACAACAACATCGCCGAATCGGTGTTCGCGCAGATGCGCGCCGAACGCCACCCGGTGCCGTCGTGGATCGTCGTCGGCGCGGGCACCGGCGGGACGAGCGCGACGTTCGGCCGCTACGTCCGGTACAAGCGGCACACCACGAAGATTTGCGTGGTGGACCCGGAAAACTCGTCGTTCTACGGCGCGTGGGAAACCGGCGCGGCGGACTACGCGACCGGAATGCCGTCGCGAATCGAAGGCATCGGACGGCCGCGCTGCGAACCGTCGTTCGTACCCGGCGTGATCGACGAGATGTTCCAGGTGCCCGACGCCGGTTCTCTCGCGGCGATCCGCTTGCTGCGCGACCGCACTGGGCACTGGGCGGGCGGCTCGACCGGGACCAACCTGTACGGCGCGTTCCAGCTGATCTCGCGGATGCTGGCGGAAGGCCAGGCGGGTTCGGTGGTGACGCTGCTGTGCGACGGCGGCGAGCGGTACGCGAACACGTACTACTCCGACGAATGGCTTAGTGAGCAAGGGATCGATCTCGCGCCGCATCGGGCGCGGTTCGACGAGTTCCTGCTCACTGGCCGGTTCGACGCCTGACGTCCTGGTAGCCCAGCGTCAGCACGACTATCAACCGGCGCAGCCGGTCCTCGAAGTCGAGGCGGGAGCCGGCCAGGCGCGGATCCTCGATGGCTTCCTGGACGGCTTCGTTCGGGTGCGCCAGCGGCCACATTCCCGCGGTGAACATGAAGATCGCGGACGACAGTTCTTGCGCGGTCTCCGCGGAAAGACCTGGCAGCGCGGCGTGCAGCAGGTCAGCGGTGCGGGCGTTGTGCTTCGCGGACCGCAGCTTGTAATCCCGCGCGGTCTCCGTCGAGACATTCCGCTCCAGCACGTTCGCCAGCACGCTGATCAGTTCGCACAGGATCGGTCGCGTCGCGAGTGAACGGGCGAGGGTCGCGGCGACCTCCGACAGGTCGCCGTCCAGGGTGAGCGAATCGAGCCACGCGCCGCGGGCGCGGTCGAGCACCTCCAAGTAGACGGCCTCCCGCGTGGGGAAGTAGCGCGCGACGTTCGACGCCGACAAGCCCACCCGCCGGGCCAGTTCGCGCATGCTGATTTCGCCGACGGACGACTCCGTCATCAGCTCTTCCGCCACGTCGAGGATCGCTTCGCGGCGGGCTTCCACCTGCTCGGGGCTGCGGGCGCGCTGGAACTCGGACACGCCGGAAAGTGTAACAGGACACTGCTCTCTTGATAAAAGAACAGTGCTCTGTTAACTTCGAGAACAAGAGAGCAGTGTTCCGTTAACGAGGGCAGGAGATCCCGATGCGCACCTACGACCAGCTCTTCCTCGGCAGCCGCTGGACCGAACCCGCGACCGCCGACACCTTCGAAATCCGCTCGCCGCACGACCGGGCGCTGGTGGGGATCGCGCCGAAGGCCGCGACGGCCGACGTCGACCGCGCGGTGGCGGCGGCCCGGCGGGCGCTTGAACCGTGGGGCAGAACTCCGCTGGCCGAGCGGCTACGGCTGGTCGAACGGTTCAATGAGCTGCACGCCGCCCGTGCGGACGAGATCGCCGAACTGGTCACCGCGGAGAACGGCTCGCCGAGCTGGTTCACCGGCTGGACGCAGCACAACCTCCCGGAGCGCACGGCCGCGTGGCTAGAACTCGCGCGCGAGTTCTCCTGGGAAGCGACGCTGACCGACGAGGCGGGCAACCGGACCATCGTGCGCGCCGCGCCGGTCGGGGTGGTCGCGGCGGTGATCCCGTGGAATTCGCCGCACTCGGCCGCGCTGGTGAAGCTGATCCCGGCGTTGCTGGCAGGCAACCCGGTGCTGCTGAAGGCCGCGCCGGAAACCGCGCTCGACGCGATGGTGCTGGCGGAGATCTTCGAGCAGGCCGGTTTCCCCGAGGGCGTGGTGAGCGTGTTCGCGGCTGACCGCGACGTGAGCGAGCACCTGGTGACGCACCCCGGCGTGGACAAGATCGCGTTCACCGGCTCGACGGCCGCCGGGCGGCGGATCGCGTCGCTCGCCGGAGCCCAGCTCAAGCGGGTCGGGCTGGAGCTGGGCGGCAAGTCCGCGGCGATCGTGCTCGCGGACGCGGACCCGAAAACCGTCGCCGAGGGGATCCGCACCGCGACGTTCGCCAACAACGGCGAGATGTGCGTGGCCCACACCCGCATCCTCGCCGCGCGCGAGCGATACGCCGAGATTGTGGCGGCGCTCGCGGAAATGGCCGACGGGCTGGTGGTCGGCGACCCGGCGAAGCCGGACACGTTCGTCGGGCCGATCGTGCGCCAGGACCAGTACGAGCGCGTGCTGTCGTACCTGCGGCTAGGCGTCGAGGAAGGGGCGCGGATCGCGGCGGGCGGGGCGGAGCCGTTCGCGGATCCCGAGCTGGCGAACGGGTTTTACGTGCGCCCGACGGTGTTCGCCGACGTCGCGAACGACATGCGGATCGCGCGCGAGGAGATCTTCGGGCCGGTGCTCGTGGTGATCCCGTTCGACACCGAGGAGGAGGCGATCCGGCTCGCGAACGACTCCGACTACGGCCTCAGCGGCGGCGTGTGGACGGCTGACGCGGAGCACGGCGTCGAGGTCGCGCGGGCGGTGCGCACGGGGACGTTCCACGTCAACGGCGCGCCGCGGCACGGGAACGCGGCGTTCGGCGGGTTCAAGGCCAGCGGAATCGGCCGCGAGTACGGCTCGCACGGGTTGGCGGAGTTCGTGGAGTGGCAGGCGATCGCGGTCGGTCGCTAGAGGGACCGCGAACGGCTCGACGAGCAGGGGCGCGGTTCGACGAGTTCCTGCTCACCGGACGGTTCTCGGGTTAGTCGTTCAGCAGTTTCGCGACGCCTTCCGGGTCTTCGCGCATCGCGTTGTGGGCGGTGGGGAGAACGTGGACCTGCCACCGCGGGTCGGCTTCGAGCTGGTTCCGGAGTTCGGTGAAGGGCGTGCCTTCCCATCCGGAGCAGTAGACGAATTCGCGCCGGGGAACCTTGGCGAACTCCCCGGTGAGCCGGATCGTCTGGAGCAGCGAGGCGAGCGGATGCGGACGGCGGCGGGCATCCCGGCCATCGCGTTCCGGCGGGCGGACGGCGTAGCCGGTGTCCGCGGCACCGGCCACGAACGCCTGCCGGTACGCCTCGGTGGTCGATGACCAGCACGAATCGCCGTCGTTGGGCACGTAGCCGTCGAGATGCACCACCCGAGAGACCCGGCCGCCTGCCCGGTCGGCCGCGGCGGCGATCACCATCCCGCCGTAGCTGTGGCCGACGAGCGTCGCGTCGGTGATGCCGGCGCGATCGAGCAGGGCCACTACGTCGGCGGCGTGGGTGTCGAGATTGGCGCCCGCGACCGTCGCGGCGTCGTCGTCCGGCCGCAGACCGGTCAGGGTCAAGGCGTGCACGGTGTGCCCGGCGCGCTCCAGCAGCGGCACTACCTCCTCGAAAACCCAGCCGCCGTGCCAAGCGCCGGGGACGAGAACGAACGTCGACATTGCATTTCTCCCTTAAGCAGCAACAGGTTCTTCGAGAGAAAGCCTTTCAAGAACTCCGGCTGGCTTGTTAACGCTAGAATGCCAACTGATGCCCGTTCCCCGCCAAACCACTTCGTACCTGTGGCCGTCCGGCGGCAGGCATCTCTGGCCGTCCGGCGAAACCAGCGAGCTGCAGTCGCACGAGCGAGGACACCTGGTCTACGCGGCTCGCGGCGTTCTTGTCGTGCAGACCGAGTACGGCACGTCGCTCGCGCCCGCCAACCGAGTCGCCTGGACGCCCGCCGGGTTCCCGCATTTCCATCGTGCCCACGGCGACACCGACATCCGGATCGTCTTTCTCGCGCCGTCGCTGGCCCAGCTCGTCTCGGATCGGCCAGCGGTGTTCCGGACGTCCGGCCTGGCTCGCGAGGTCCTGCTCGCGCTGACCGGGCCGCGCAACTACGAGGGTTCCGGCTACAGCGGCTCCGCGCGTGCTCGCCTCCACCGGGTCCTCGTCGACGAACTCCGCGAAGCGCCCGATCCGCCGCTGCAACTGCCCGCGCCGCAGGACGACCGGCTGCGGGCGATTGCCGAGAGACTGCACGAGAATCCGGCGGACAACGCCACGCTGGCCGAACTCGGCAAGGCGATCGGGGCCAGTTCGCGCACCCTCAGCCGGCTGTTCCACGACGAACTCGGCATGACCTTCTACGAGTGGCGCACCCAACTCCGGATCTACCACGCGCTGGTGTTGCTCGCCGACGGTCACGACACCGTCCGCACCGCTTACGCCTGCGGCTGGGCCAATCCCAGCGGCTTCATCGCGGCGTTCACCGCCATCATCGGGACAACGCCGGGCCGCTACCGCAGCGGCCGCTAGAGCGCCAGCGCGACCGCGCTCAGCACCGCCCACGCGAGCATCGCCATGCCGGTGTCGCGCAGGGCCGGGATCAGCTCACGGCCCTTGCCGCCACCGCCGACGGCCTTGATCGGCTTCAGCAGCAGCGGCGCGGTCACGAAGGTGATGAACAGCAGCGGATGCCAGACGCCCATCAGCACGGTGAGCGCGTACGGCACCGTCACCAGGGTCAGGTAAAGCTTGCGCGTGCCGCCGTCGCCCATGCGGGTCGCGAGGGTGTGTTTGCCGGACTCGATGTCGGTGGGGATGTCGCGCAGGTTGTTCGCGACCAGCACGGCCATCGAGAACGAGCCGACGGCCACGGCGCAGCCCAGCGCGTCCCAGCTGACGCGGCCGGCCTGCACGTAAACCGTGCCGAGGACGCCGGCCAGGCCGAAGAACACGAAGACCGCGAGCTCGCCCAAACCGTAGTAGCCGTAAGGCTTTTTGCCGCCGGTGTAGAACCACGCGCCGAGGATGCAGAGCGCGCCCATCGCGAGCAGCCACCAGTATCCGCTCAGCGCGACGAGCGTCAGGCCGAGCACTCCGGCCAAGCCGAGGGAGGTGAGCGCGGCGCGCAGCACGGCCTTCGGGTTCGCCGCGCCGGAGCCGACGAGACGCAGCGGGCCGACGCGGTGTTCGTCGGTGCCGCGGATGCCGTCGGAGTAGTCGTTGGCGAAGTTCACGCCGATGATCAGCGACAGCGAGACCAGCAGCGCGAGCAGCGAACGCCACCAGGAGAACGCGTCGAGCGCGATCGCCGCACCGACCCCGGCCACGACCGGCGCGATCGCGTTCGGCAGCGTCCTCGGCCGCGCGCCTTCGATCCACTCACTGACTGTCGCCATGGGGTCCATTCAACGCCATGCGATCTTCACCCGTTCGGTACCCGGCCCCAAGCCGTGAAGGACTCCTTGAGGGAATCAGATTCCCTCAAGGAGTCCTTCACGGAACGAGCCGGGACCGGACTGCCTGGCGGTCGATTTTTCCAGGCCCGCGCAGGGGCAGCTCGTCGGTGAACTCGATGCGTTTCGGCGTGGCGGCGGCACCCAACTCGGCACGGACGGCGGCTCGCAGCGCGGCCTCTTCTGCCGAAGCCACCACCATCGCGACCACCGCCTCGCCCCACTGCGGATCAGGAATGCCGACGACACAGGCGTCCCGTACCCCGGGCTGGGCGCCGAGCAGGCGTTCGATCGCGGCGGCGGAGACCTTCACCCCGCCGGTGTTGATCACGTCGTCCGCGCGCCCGAGCACCTCGACCCGGCCGTCGGGCAGCAGCCGGCCGCGATCGGAGGTCCGAAAAGAGCCGTCCCGGAATGACTCCGCGGTCAGTTCCGGCGCGAGACGGTAGCCGTGCGACAGCACCGGCCCGGAGATCCACAGCCGCTCGTCGGCGTCGGGTTCCACGCGGACACCGTCGAGCGGGACGCCGTCGTAGACGCAGCCGCTGGCGGTCTCGCTCATCCCGTACGAGGGGACGATCCGCACGCCTTCCTCGGCCGCTTGCGCGCGCAGCTTCGGCGAGGTGGCGGCGGCGCCCAGGATGATGCCGTCAAACGCCTTCGCGGCGGCCAGGCCAGCGCCGCCGTCGTCGAGCAGCCGGACGAGCTGGGTCGGCACGAGCGCGGTGTAGCGCGGGCCGTTCTCCGCGAGCACGGGCGCGGCCGCGGCGGCGAACTCGTCCGGACGGAAGCCGACGCCGGTCAGGAACGCCGGTTTCGTGCCCGCCAGCCGCGCCCGGATCAGCACCTGCAGGCCGCCGATGTAGTGCGCGGGGGTGGCGAGCAGCCAGTGCCCGGGGCCGCCGAGCCGGGCGTGCGTGGCCGTGGCGGACGCGGTGAGCGCTCGCGGCGACAGCAGCACGCCCTTCGGCGCTCCGGTGGACCCGGACGTGGCGATCACCACGGCGGTGTCCGGCTCGATCGGCTGCTCCGGAGCCATCGCTTCGAGCAGCGCGGGGGCCGACGGGTCTGCGGAGTTCAGGGGCAGCACCGCCGGGCCGCCGTCGAGGGCAGCCGCCAGGGCCGCGTCGAGGGCGGTCAGCGCGTCGGGGCTGCCGTCGAGCCACACCACATGCACGAGGAACGACCTGTCTCAGTAGTAGTACGGGTAGTCGGACCAGTCCGGGTCGCGCTTCTCCAGGAACGCGTCGCGGCCCTCGACGGCCTCGTCCTGCATGTACGCCAGCCGGGTGGTTTCGCCGGCGAACAGCTGCTGTCCGACGAGCCCGTCGTCGATCGCGTTGAACGCGTACTTCAGCATCCGCTGCGCGGTCGGCGACTTGCCGATGATCGTCCAGCCCCATTCGAGCGCGACTTGCTCCAGTTCGGCGTGCGGAACGACCTCGTTGACCGCGCCCATCCGGTGCATCTGCTCAGCGGTGTAGTCGCGGCCGAGGAAGAAGATCTCCCTCGCGAACTTCTGTCCGACCTGCCGGGCGAGGCCCGCCGAGCCGTAGCCCGCGTCGAACGAGCCGACGTCGGCGTCGGTCTGCTTGAACCGCGCGTGCTCGGCCGAGGCGAGGGTGAGATCGCACACGACGTGCAGCGAGTGCCCGCCGCCCGCGGCCCAGCCGGGCACCACGGCTACCACGGGTTTCGGCATGAACCGGATCAACCGCTGCACCTCGAGGATGTGCAGCCGGCCCGCCCGCGCCGGGTCGACCGTGTCCGAGGTCTCCCCGCTCGCGTACTGATACCCGGAGCGTCCGCGAATACGCTGGTCACCGCCGGAGCAGAACGCCCAGCCGCCGTCCTTGGGCGACGGGCCGTTGCCGGTGAGCAGGACGCACCCGACGTCCGAGCTCATCCGGGCGTGGTCGAGCGCCCGGTAGAGCTCGTCGACGGTGTGCGGGCGGAAGGCGTTGCGGACCTCCGGACGGTCGAAAGCGATCCGGACCACCCGTTTGCCGGAGCGGGCGTCTCGCGAACGGTGGTAGGTGATGTCGGTGAAGGAGAACCCTTCGACCTCGGACCAGGCGGCGGGGTCGAACAGCTCGGAAACTCGGGCGTCATCCACGTTTGGGAGAATAGGACCTGTGGACATGATCGCTGTGCCTGACGCCGCCCCGGGGAAGAGCCCGTCGGACGGCGCCCTAGCTGGGGCTTGCCGGTGAACCCGTCCACCGCGCAGGCCAGGGTCATCGTCGACGAACTCGTCCGCAACACCGTGTCGCACGTGGTGTTGTGTCCAGGATCTCGCAACGCGCCGCTGTCCATCGCGCTTTACGACGCCGCCGCTTCGGGACGGCTGAAGCTGCACGTCCGCATCGACGAACGCGGCGCGGCGTTCCTCGCGCTCGGCATCGCGGCGCGCACCGGCCGTCCGGCGGCGGTGGTCTGCACCTCCGGCACCGCGGCGGCGAACTTCCACCCGGCCGTGCTGGAGGCCGACCGGGCGGGCGTGCCGCTGATCGTGCTCACCGCCGACCGTCCGCCGGAGCTGCGTTCCGCGGGCGCGAGCCAGGTGATCAACCAGTACGAGCTGTACGGCGACGCCGTCCGCTACTTCGACGAGCTGGCCGTGGCCGAGCGCCGGGCCGGGCAGAACTCCTACTGGCGCAGCCAGATCTGCCGCGCGTGGAACGCCGCGTACGGCGAATGGCGCTGCGGGCCGGTGCACCTGAACATCCCGTTCCGCGAGCCGCTCGTGCCGGATCTCGACGATGACGGGCAGTGGTACGAATCGCTCGAAGGCCGTCCGGACGGCGAACGCTGGACCGAGCTGCCGGACTTCGGCGCGCTGCCCTCGTTCGTGGTGCCCTCGGCGCGGCACGGCCTGGTGATCGCGTGCGACACCGGCGCGCAGGCGGCCAGCGAATGGGCCGAACAGCACGGCTGGCCGGTGGTTTCGGAGACCGGCGGGCTCGGCCTGTCCGGCGCGACCGCGATGTCGTCCGGCGCTTGGCTGCTGGGCGTCGAGGAGTTCATCTCGCGGCACCGTCCCGAGCAGGTGCTGTGCCTCGGCCGTCCGACGGTGTTCCGGCAGGTGCAGAAGGTGTTGTCGGATCCCGAGGTCGAGGTGCTGCTGGTGCGGCCGGATTCGGACTGGCCCGCCCCCGCGCACAACGTCCGCCAGGTCGGGCAGTGGTTCGCCGAGCCGACGAAGCCCGCCGACCCGGAGTGGCTGGCGAGCTGGCAGCGTGCGGACGCCGCGGCCAGCCAAGCGGTTTCGACGGCGCTGGCCGCCGAGCCGTGGCCGAGCGGCGTGCGGGTGGCGACCGAGTTGGTCGACGCGCTGCCGGAAGGCGCGCTGCTGGTGGTCGGCTCCTCGAACCCGACGCGCGATGTCGCGCTGGCCGGACGGCTGCGTCCGGACGTCCTGGTGCACCGCAACCGCGGCGTCGCCGGGATCGACGGCACGGTGTCGACGGCCATCGGCGCGGCCACTGTGCACCGCGCTCCGTCGTATGTGCTGCTCGGCGATCTGACCTTCCTGCACGACGCGTCCGGCCTGCTCACCGGGCCCGCGGAGCAGCTGCCGGACCTGACGATCGTGGTGCTGAACGACGACGGCGGCGGCATTTTCTCGCTGCTGGAGCAGGGTGCGCCGGAACACTCGGCGAGCTTCGAGCGGGTCTTCGGCACGCCGCACGGCGCGGATTTGGGCGCGCTGTGCGCGGGCTACCGGGTGCCGCACGTCCTGGCCGAGACGGTCGAAGAGTTCCGTGCCGCGTTGGAGCCGGCGCCGGGCCTGCGAGTGGTCGAGGTCCGGGTCGACCGGGCGCAGCACCGGAATCTCCACGCGCGGCTGAAATCCGCGGTCGCGGAAGCGGTGGGGACGGTTTAACCGGCGGGGGGCCGGCGAAAAATGGGGGATTTCTTGACCGAGGCGGACCTGCGGCCGCGAGGCCGGTGGGCCTGGTTCAGCGCGGCGGTGGCGGCACTGGCCCTGATCGGGCTGGTGTGCTCGTATTTCTCGTCGTTTCTGGTGATGGCCAGCGACAACTGCTTCGCCGGGGACAGCAGGGCGATCTGCAGCGCGGCCGGGCAGCAGGCGGTCGCCTCGCTGCCGTGGGTCGGCTGGTTCGCGGCGATCGCCGGCTCGTTCGCGACGGCCGGGCTGGCCGTGCGGCGCGGCTGGGGGCCGTGGCCAGGGCTGTACGCGGGCCCGATCCTGTACGGCATTCCGATCGCCATCGCGTGGTGGATCGCCGAATCCGGTTGATCTTCCCAGTGGGTAAGAACCCGTCCTTCGGACGTACCTGTGCGGTGCTGACGTGGATACGTTCGGTCGCATTGGCCACCTTGGAGGAACAATGCGATCGAGAACTCGGGCCGGGATCGGGGCGGTTGCGGCTGGAGTCGCGACGGTGCTGCTGGCGGGCACCGCTTCGGCAGTGCCGGCACCGGGCGCGCCCGGCGTCGGCGACCCGTACTACCCGAACGCCGGCAACGGCGGCACCGACGTGCAGCACTACGACATCCGCGTGAGCTACCAGCCGGAAACCGACGTCCTGTCGGGCACCACGACGCTGCTGCTCACCGCGACGCAGGACCTGTCGCGCTTCGACCTGGACTTCGCGCTCAAGGCGTCGAAGGTGCTGGTGAACAACCGGCCGGCGCAGTTCACGAACCAAAACGGCGACGGCGAGCTGGTGATCACCCCGGCGCAGCCGCTGTTGAAGGGCCAGTCCGCGACCGTCGTCGTGAGCTACTCCGACAGCCCGTCGACGGAGAAGGTCGGCGGCCTGAACACGTGGAAGAAGGGCGCTTTCGGGGCGCTCGGCGTCGACGAGCCGCAGAGCGCGCAGTGGTGGTTCCCCTCCAACGACCACCCCACCGACAAAGCGACTTACGACGTGTCGATCGAGGCTCCGGACGGCCTGTCCGCCATCACGAACGGCACGCTGGTCAAGAAGACCAAGAAGCGCGCTGGCTGGACGCGGTGGAACTGGCGCAGCACCAAGCCGCAGGCGACCTACCTGACGTCGTTCATCGTCGGCAAGTACGACGTGGTCCAGTCCACCACGCCGGACGGCAAGCCGTTCATCACCGCCTACGGCGCGGATCTCGGCGACTCGCTCGACGCGGCCAAGGCGAGCGTGGAGCGGACGCCGGAGGTCGACGAGTTCCTGGCGTCGCAGTTCGGGCCTTACCCGTTCGAGGCCGAGGGCGGCGTCGTGACCAGCGGGATCACCTTCTCGTTGGAGAACCAGACCCGGCCGACCTACGGCGCGCGCAACTTCGCCGCCGGTGCCAACACCACGCTGATCGCGCACGAGAACGCACACCAGTGGTTCGGCGACAACGTTTCGCTGGGCAAGTGGAGCGACATCTGGCTGAACGAGGGCTTCGCGTCCTACGCCGAGTACCTGTGGTCCGAGCACCAGGGCGAGGGCACGACCGCGGAGCTCGCGCAGTACGCGTACGACTCCTACGCCGCCGACGACCCGTTCTGGCAGGTCCTGCCGGGCGACCCGGGCGAGCCCAAGCAGTTCGACCGCGCGGTGTACGACCGGGGCGCGATGGCCGTGCAGGCGCTGCGCAAGACGGTCGGCGACGACGCGTTCTTCTCGATCCTGCAGCAGTGGCAGGTGGCGAAGGCGGGCAAGGCGGCGGTGATCCCGGACTTCGTGGCGCTCGCGGAGAAGGTGTCGGGCAAGCCGTTGCAGGAGCTGTTCCAGACCTGGCTGTTCACCAAGGGCAAGCCAGCGGTCGGTCCTAATGGGACGGTCGCGGCCCGTGCGTTCGCCGCCGCTCCGGCGAAGCCGAAGGCGTGGGACCAGATCCAGGCGAACCACCGTGCGCTGGCGGAGGCCGACCGGCACTGAAATTCGCTTGCCTGGCTGCGGGATCCTGGAGAGTTCCGCTCTCGGCAAGGAGGATTCGGTGGCCATGAAAGTGCGGGCGCAGCTCCGCCACGCTCGGCTCGACGGCCGGGAGTGGCGGGTGCTGCGCCCCGATCCCGCTCTGGATACCGCGGTGTTGTTCGAGCTCGCGCCGGGCATGGAGATGTCGCACGTGGAGATGTACGTCGACCGCAGCGCGGCATACCGGATCGGGGTGTTGTGGCTGCTGGCCTCGCGGTCCCGGCACACGATCATCCACCTGCCGTTGCGCAGCGGCCGGATTCCCGCTGAACCGGAGTTCGCCGGTCGTCCGCTGGATCTCGTGCTGAGCCAGCACACCGCGCACCTGCGTCCCTCGCAGTGGCCGCGGCTGCGAGCGGCACTCGGCCCGCCCCGGCCGCATACGGTGCGGGTCCCTGCCGATCGGCGTCCGATCGAATGGCCGGAGTGGCCGACGCGGGACCGGCTGCTCGACCGGTACCACGCCGACACGATGTTCCTGACCGGCAGCGCGGCGGTCTTCCGGCACACCGCCGAGGACTTCTTCGCTCTCGCGTTCGGCGCCCCGGGTTCGGCACCGAGCGAGGAATCGCCGCACCACAAGTGTTTTCAGCTGCATTGGACGTCTCGGCTGCTGGTGAATGCGTACAACCTGCACGTGCTTTACCGGGCGCACTGGCTGCCGAGTGCCGAGCTGGTCGGCGCACCCGACTAAACTCTCGGTGTGGCAGCCAGGAGTGTGAAGGCACGGCGGATCGCGTGGTTCGCCGTGCTGGGCGTAGCCGTGCTGCTCACCGTGATGTGCGTGAGCCTGGTTTTCGCCGCGTTCCGCAACGACAACGCCATCGAATCGCACCTGGGCACCGCGACCGCGACGGTCGAGTCGGTGGCGTTCGACCGCACGATCATCCAGTACCAGACCCCGGACGGCATCGTGCACAGTCCGCCGACCGGGGTGCTGTACCCGTCGGGTCTCGCCGCGGGCCAGCTGGTGGCGATCGAGTACGACGCGACCAGCCCCGAGCTGACCCGGGTCGCCGGCCGAACCGCGACCCTGACGCTGCTGCCGGTGGGGACGACGGTGCTGATCACGTGGCTGGTCGCGGGCCCGCTGCTGTGGTGGCTGCGTCGGCTGATCAAGCGGGACCGGTCCGCTGCCGCTCCGGAACCGATCCCCGCGAAGGCGTAGCTCGGGCGGCTCGGCAAGGTCCGTGAGGGGAACCTTCACGGACTCTGAGTCCCTCAGGGTTCCCCTCACGGACTTCAGGCATCAGGTGCCGACGGTTTCCTGCCACCAGCCGAGGACCTCATCAGCCACGCCGGGGGCGGCGACCAGCAGGCCGTCCGTAGGCAGCGCAGCGTCCTCGCCGTGTTTGTCCAGCACCACCGCACCCGCCTCGATCGCCATCGCGACCGACCCCGCGACGTCCCATTCGTGGTAGCTGTGCAACACCGCCGCGGCCGCGTGTCCCAGCGCGACCTGTGCGATCGACAGCGCGGCCGACCCCAGCACCCGTACCCCGGCGTGCGCGGCCGCCGCTCGTTCGATGAACTCGCCCATTCCCGGCCACGGCCCCTTGCGCGCCAGTTCGGTGCAGACGATCGCCCCCGCCGTACCCGAACGGTCCACCAGGTTCAGCGGTTTCCCGTTCGCCCGGGCCCCGCGTCCGCGGGCGGCGGCGTAGATCTGCGCCCGGTACGGATCCGCGACCACGCCCACCACCGGGCCGCTCGCGTCGACCAGGGCGAGGCTGTAAGCGCACCAAGGCACTCCGGCGACGTAGTTCGCGGTGCCGTCCACCGAATCGACCACCCAGCGGTATTCCGCGACGTCCGCGCCGTGGTCGGCCCCGAATTCGTGGCCTACCACCGGGATTCCGGGGAACTCCGCGGTCAGCACGCGGCGGGTGTGCCGTTCCAGGATCCGATCGGTGTCGGTGACCCAGTCGAACGGCGAATCCAGCGTCGCCGGGTGCGCGCCGCGGCCGGCGGTCGCGGTGATCACGTCGGTGGCGTCGTTCGCCAGCCGCCCCGCGACCTCGAGCGCTCGGGAGAGCAGCCCGGGTTCGACGGGCCGCGACGGCCTGGAGGACAAGAGGGTCATGCCTGCTTAGTCTGGGTGTTCCTGGTGTCCGGGACACGACCGGAAGATGACATGTCGTGGCGAATTCTTCGACGGTCGGCGCCGGATCGCGGACGCTGCGGAGTGTTTCGCCACCGTTGGCCGGTCGGTTACGCGGGATTGGCCCGCCCTGCCTGCGGTTTTGCGACAGTGACGCCGTGCGAGTCGCCATAGTCACCGAAAGTTTCCTGCCCCAGGTGAACGGCGTGACGAATTCCGTCCTGCGGGTCGTCGAGCACCTGGTCGAATCCGCGCACGACGTGCTGGTCGTCGCGCCGGGGCCGGGGCCGTCGAGCTACCGCGGCGCCCCGGTCGTCCGCATTCCGGCACTGGACTTCCCCGGCGTGAACTCGCTGCCGATCGGCCTGCCGACGCGCACCGTGCTGACCGCGCTGGCCGATTTCGGCCCGGACGTCGTGCACCTGGCCTCGCCGTTCGTCGTCGGCGCGCGCGGGCTCGCCGCGGCCAGGCGGCTGCGGGTGCCGTCGATCGCGGTCTACCAGACCGACATCGCCGGGTTCGCCACGTCGTACGGCTTCGGCATCGGCGCGCGGGCGGCCTGGCGCTGGGTCCGCCGGCTGCACTCGCGAGCCGACCGGACGCTCGCGCCGTCGTCGGACTCGATCGAACAGCTGAAACTGCACGGGGTTCCGCGCGTGCACCGCTGGGCGCGCGGAGTCGACATCAGCCGCTTTTCCCCGGCACACGCGGATCCGGCGTTGCGCGCGGAGCTCGCGCCGAACGGCGAACTGCTGGTCGGGTTCGTCGGACGGCTCGCTCCGGAGAAGGAGGTCGACCGGCTGACCGTGCTGGCCGGGATGCCGGGCGTGCGCGTGGTCGTGATCGGCGACGGGCCGGAGCTGCCGGCGTTGCGGGAACGGTTGCCTGGCGCGGCTTTCCTCGGCGCGAAGTACGGCGACGAGCTGTCGGTCGCTTACGCGAGCCTCGACGTTTTCGTGCACACCGGGCCGCACGAGACGTTCTGCCAGGCGGTGCAGGAGGCGATGGCGTCCGGGCTGCCGGTGCTCGCGCCGGACGCGGGCGGGCCGAAGGATCTGGTGTTGCCTGGCCGGACCGGGTATTTGCTGCCCGCTGATCGCGAGTCGTTCGGCCCGGCGCTGGTGTCCAAGGTCAACGACCTGCGGGACGCGGCATTGCGGGCGCGGCTGGGCGAGAAGGCGCGGAAAGTGGTCCTGGGCCGGACGTGGCCCGCGGTGTGCCGGGAGCTGGTCGGGCACTACGAAGCGGTACAGGGCCGAGTCGCGCGTGCGGCTTGAGCCATGCACATCGTCCAGCTGGCGAACTTCTACGGACCGCGGTCCGGCGGATTGCGGACCGCGCTGAACCACCTCGGTGCGGGGTACGTCGCCAGCGGGCATCGGGTGACGCTCGTCGTGCCGGGGCGGCGGTACGCGGTGGAAAGCCTGCCGACCGGGGTGTGCCGGTATTCGTTGCCCGCCTTGCAGATTCCCGGCACCGGCGGCTATCGCGCGGTCGATCCGCAGCGGGTAAGAGCGGTGTTGCGGCGGCTGGAGCCGGATCGGCTGGAGGTGTCGGACCGGCTGACGTTGCGGGGGATGGGCGTCTGGGCCCGGCGGAACGGCGTGCCCAGCATGGTGATCTCGCACGAGCGGCTGGACCGGTTGCTGGAGCAGTTTCTCTTGCCGGGGGCGATGGCCCGGCACGTCGCGGATGTCGCTAATCGGCGGATGGCCGCCTCCTACGACACGGTTGTCTGCACTACTGCCTTCGCACACGCGGAGTTCGAACGGATCGCCGCGCCTAACGTCCGGCGGGTGCCGTTAGGGGTGGATCTGGCTACCTTCGCGCCGTCGATGCGGGATTCCGGGTGGCGGTCGGCGTTGGCCGGCGGCGCGGACGCGTTGATTGTCCATTGTGGTCGGTTGTCGCCGGAGAAACACGTTGAGCGGAGCGTGGATACGGTCGCCGAGCTGACCGAGTCCGGGGCGCGGGTGCGGTTGGTGATCGCGGGGGACGGGCCGCGGCGGCGGGCGTTGGAACGGCGGGCCCGGGGGTTGCCGGTGACGTTCCTCGGCTTCTTGGCCGGACGCGGGGAGGTGGCTCGATTGCTGGCCAGCGCGGACGTTTCGCTGGCTCCAGGGCCGCACGAGACATTCGGGCTCGCGGCCTTGGAGGCGCTCGCTTCGGGTACGCCGGTGGTGGTTTCGGCCTCATCGGCGCTGCGCGAAATCGTGCGGCCCGGTTGCGGGGCGGCGGTGGACGATCACGCGCCTGCGTTCGCCACTGCGGTCGCCGGGTTGCTGGACAGCCCGGAGGAGCTTCGGCGGGCGGCCGCGCGGGCGCGGGCGGAGGAGTTCGCCTGGCCGACCTCGGTGCGGGGAATGCTCGCCGCGCTCGGCTGACAAAGGTCCGTGAAGGGCTCCTTGAGGGAATCAGATTCCCTCAAGGAGCCCTTCACGGACAACTAGCCGCGGTAGCCGGGGTGGATGCCTGGGGTGAGCCCGCGGTCCTCGGCGACCCGGCCGAGCAGTCCGCGCAGCACTGAACGTTCCTCTGTGGACAGTGCCGCCGTCATCTCGTCTTCGTGTGCCGCGGCGGCTTTCGCCAGAGCGGCCATCGTTTCTTGGCCTTCGTCGCTGAGGAAAACCGCGTAGAGGCGACGGTCCTGCGGGTTGCGGCGGCGTTCGATCAGGCCTTGCTGCTCCAGGCCGTCGACCAGGGCGACCAGCCGGGTCGGCGGGGTGCCCAGTTCGGCGGCCAGCACCTGCTGGCTCTCGCCGGGGCGGCGCGCGATCGCTCGGAGCAATCCGGTCTGGGGCGGCGTCAGACCCAGGTCCGCGACGCGTTCGGCGAAGCGCTGGGTCGCGTGTGCGCCCAACTGGGCCAGCAGGAAGGCGCTGCCGAACGCGGGGGGTCCTTGCATGCCCTGAACCGTATCGCTTGACAATCCATTACACCAGTGTAATCGTTCTAGCAGTGAAACTAATTGACCTGGAGGTTTGTCATGACAACCATGACCAGACAGCAGGGCGGCCCGCCGTTGCTGGCGCCGGCGCTGGCGTTCGGGGCGCTGACCGTCGCGTCGGCGGTGCTGGGGGCGGCGGGGACGCGGCCGGATTCCAGTGCGGCCGAGGTCGCGGCGTATGTCGGCGGCAACCAGGGCGTCGTGCAGCTCCTCGCGTTCGCGGTGTTCGGCGCGTCGGTTCCGCTCGCGGTATGGGCCGCGACGGCCTATCGCAGACAGCGGCGGCTCGGAGTCGCGGCACCGGGAGCGGTGATCGGACTCACCGGCGGCGTGTTGTCCGCGGCGGCGCTCGCGATGAGCGGGCTGATCACCTGGACCGCCGCGCAGGCCAGTGACACACCCGCGGTGGCGAGGGCGCTGACCAGCCTCGCGTTCGCGTCCGGCGGGGCGGGGTTCGTGGTGCCGCTGGCGTTGCTGATCGCCGGGATCGCGGTGCCCGCGTTGTTCCTGAACCTCTTGCCGCGCTGGCTGTCGGTCGCCGGGCTGGTGGTCGCCGCGGCCGCGGTGCTCGCCTCGCTGTCGTTGCTGACGCCGGCGCTGTATCCGCTGATCCCGGTCGGCCGGTTCGGCGGGCTCGGCTGGCTGATCGCCGCCAGCGTCCTGCTCCCGCGCGACCGCGCGGCACGGACGGACTAATCTCGGACCCATGCCCCGAGCGAGCCTGGACAAGGATCCGCACGAAGTCGCCGCGATGTTCGACGGCGTCGCGTCCGGTTACGACCGGGCGAACTCGTTCATGACGTTCGGGTTCGACCGGCGCTGGCGCACCACCACGGCGCGCGTGCTCGACGCCAAGCCGGGCGAGAAGGTGCTCGACCTGGCGGCCGGCACCGGGGTGTCCACCGTCGAGTACGCGCGCGGCGGCGCCTGGTGCCTCGCCGCCGACTTCTCCGTCGGGATGCTCAAGGCGGGCCTGCACCGGAACGTGCCGATGGTCGCCGCGGACGCGATGTGCCTGCCGTTCGCCGACGACAGCTTCGACGCCGTCACGATCTCGCTCGCGCTGCGGAACTTCGTCGACACCAAGGGCGCGCTCGCGGAGATCCTGCGCGTGGTCAAACCGGGCGGCCGGCTGGTGATCTGCGAGGTCTCGACGCCGTCGTTCGCCCCGATCCGGTTCGTCTACCGGCGGTTCATCCTCAAGCTGCTCACCTGGGTCGGCAGCCGGTCCTCGACGAACCCCGAGGCCTACTCCTACCTGGCCGAATCGATGCTCGCCTGGCCCGATCAGCGCGGGCTCGGCGAGATCATCGCGAGTGCCGGATGGACCGAGGTCGAGTGGCTGAACCTCACATTCGGCGTCGTCGCGATCCACCGGGCGCGCAAGCCTGCCTAAACTCAGGCGTATGACGACTTCGCGCCGCCGCAGCCCAGACCACGACGCCGAAGTGATCGTGGTCGGGGCGGGACCGGCTGGTTCGACCGTGGCCACCTACCTCGCTCGGGCCGGGGTGGATGTGTTGCTGCTGGAGAAGACTGTCTTTCCGCGCGAGAAGGTGTGCGGGGACGGGCTTACGCCGCGTGGTGTGAAGCAGTTGATCGATCTTGGGCTCGATACCAGTGAGGAAGCCGGGTGGGTTCGTAGCCGTGGGCTGCGGATTCTTACTGGGGATCTGACGCTTGAGTTCGATTGGCCTGATCTCACTGACTACCCGCCTTATGGGGTGTCTCGGACTCGGCATGACTTCGATGACTTGCTCGCTAAGACCGCGGTCAAGGCGGGGGCTCGGTTGTACGAGCGGACCACGGTTACCGGGGCGATTACCAATGCTTCCGGTCGGGTGGTCGGGGTTGAGGCGAAGGTCGGGCCGGAGAAGACTGCCGTTAGTTATCGGGCTCCGTTGGTGCTTGCCTGTGACGGGGTGTCGGCTCGGCTTGCGTTGAGTGTCGGGATTGACAAGAACGAGAAGCGGCCGATGGGGGTCGCTGTTCGGCGGTATTACAAGAGCCCTAAGCATGATGATCCGTTCATCGAGGGGCACCTTGAGCTGTGGGATCGGTCTGATCCTCGGGATCCGAAGTTGCTGCCTGGGTATGGGTGGGCGTTCCCGCTGGGGGACGGGACGGTCAACGTCGGGCTCGGGATGTTGTCTACTTCGGCGTCGTTTCGGAACACCGACTACCGGGCGCTGTTGCGGCAGTGGCTTGACGGGACGCCTGAGGAGTGGGGTTATCGCGAGGAAAACGCGATCGGCAAGGTCGGTGGGGCTGGGTTGCCGATGGGGTTCAATCGGACTCCGCATTACCGCGACGGGCTGCTGCTGCTCGGCGACGCGGGCGGCATGGTGAGTCCGTTCAATGGGGAGGGTATTTCCGCGGCTATGGAGTCGGCGCAGCTTGCGGCTGAGGCTGTGGTGCAGGCGTTGGCTCGGCCGGAGGGGCCGTCTCGGGAGCGGGCGTTGGAGGGGTATCCGCGGGCTGTTGGTGAGCTGATGGGCGGGTATTACCGGCTTGGGAATGTGTTCGCGAAGTTGATTGGCAAGCCGAAGATCATGCACGCGGCTACTAAGTATGGGTTGCGGGTTAATAGGCTGCTTCCCTTGGTGTACAAGGGGCTTTCCGGGTGTTACGACGCTCGTGGGGGCGATGGGGTGGATCGGTTGATCGCGGCGTTGGCTCGGGTTACGCCTCGGCCTCGTTGAGGGCTCGTCGCCTGGCGGCGACATTGCGCCCATGGTTGCGTGGGGCACCCCGAAGCTTGATTGTGCTGACGGTCTGGGGGGGGGGGTGGTGGGGGGGGATCATGGATGTAAACGACCCCCCCCACCCCCCGGAAATATGATATAAAAAAAAAAAAGAGCACC
>NZ_JBHZAG010000050.1:0-71243 GCF_042754125.1 Amycolatopsis sp. NPDC059235 | reverse complement strand
GTGCTTGTCAAGGCGGGAAAGATGCCTTGACAAGCACCCCCAGACCGCAGGGGAGCTTCGTATCGGGGTGCGGGGGAGGGGCTGGGTGCCTCGATCTTTGGGTGCACCGGTGCGGTTTGGTTACTCCCAGACTGCTGTTTCTGGGTTTACTCCGTGGGTGATTGCGTTGGCGAAGATCACGTCTCGTAGCCAGCTGGCGAGCCCGGGTGCTAGCGCGTCGTAGTACTCCGTGTAGCCGGTCTCGTCCACGAACTTTCGCCCGATGCACACGTGCATCGAATGCGTGCAGTCGAAGTACCGCGACAGCGTCGCCCGATGCTGCTCCGCGAGGGCGTTCGCCTCTGGTGACCCGGGCTCGACACCAGCTCGTCGCGCCTTGGTCAGGTCTGCGTGGAGGGTCTCGTGCTCGGCTGCGGCTTCCTGCCAGTCTTGCGGGGTCAGGTCGGTGGTTCGCTCGCGGTACTCCGCCCACTGCTTCGTGTCGCCCCAGCGTTCTGCGGCCTCGTCGACCCACTCTGGGTTCCAGTCGGAGCCGAAGATCTCGACCTGTTCCTCGGCGGTCAGTTGCATCCCGCCTCGAGTAGCCGCTGCCATGCGGTCTACTGCGGAGACCATGTGTTCCAGTTGTTCGATTCGCTCCCGCAGTTCGCGGCGTTGGCGGGTCAGATGGGCATGCGCGTCGACGGTCGGGTCGTCTAGGAGGCGGCCGATTTCCGACAGGGGGAAGCCGAGTTCGCGGTAGACGAGAACCCGGTGCAGGCGCGCGATGTCGTCGGCGGAGTACACGCGGTAGCCGGACCTGGTGCGCTCGCTTGGGCGCACCAGGCCGACCGCGTCCCAGTGGTGCAGGGTTTTCACACTCACGCCGACGAGCGTCGCCGTGCGTCCGACAGTGAGGCCGTCTTGCTCGGTCACGGCCTCAGTGTCGCAGCTCACTGCCGTGGGACGTCGATCCCCACGGCGCGCATCCGCTCCGCGACGGGGCCGTCCGGGTCGATCGGCTCCGCCGCGGTCATCACGACCGTTGTGCCTTCCGGCGTGACGACCGTCAACTCCCGCGAGTTCCACGGCATCAGCTCCGGTCCAGTAGTGCAGCCCGGCGTGATTTCCTCGCACCGCTTGGCGATTTCGTCGAGTTCGCTGAGCACGCAAGAGAAACTGACGCTGGCCTCGCTCGGAGCCGCGGGTGTCCCCGGCTTGAGCAGCACGTCCTGAAACGCCCAGCGGCGCAGGTGCACGACCTGGCCGGGGAGGGTGAAAAGGTTGTCGAAGCCGAGTCCGCGAAGCCAGAAGTCCGTGGAAGCTTCGAGGTCGGCAGTGGGCACGTTGGGAAACATCGGCATGCCGTAGAAGCCGAGGTAGTTGCCCGGAGACACCGCGTCGTAGGCGGGCATCGGAACCGGGCCGCGAAATTCGTTCATGTCGATGAGCGTGCAGCCTCCTGCCGCAGGAGGGTCAAGCCCGCCGTAGCGGTCGCGCGGGTTTCTCCGACATAGGTGCAGAGCCTTCGACGACTGCCAGAGCATTTCGGCTTCGACGTCGCCAGGCAAGGAGGGTCACCATGACTCGATCGATCAGGCTGAGGACAGCCATTCTCGCCGGAGCGTCGGTGTCCGCCCTGCTAGCAGGATGCGGCGGCGGTCAGCCCGGCGACGGAGCTTCAGTGGATTTCGTCCAGTACCAGACGGACGCGGGCTCCGGCTCGCCGCCGGGAGTCTCGTTCAGTCTGTTGTGGACCTTCGACCCGGAAACCATGCAACTCTCACCCAGCGACTGCACGGCGGCCCAGGGTGACGAAACCCGCCTGGAAACCGATACGGCCACCTGGCCCGATGTCCTGAAACAACCCATGGACAACGCCGAGAAGAACTTCCGCGCGGCGATCGCCGCCTGCTCGTCCGGCGACTTCACCGCGATGACGAGCGACATCAACCAGGGCAAGGACAGCCTGGCAGCCACCCGGGACGCGTTCGGCGCGCACTGCAAACCGACGAGCGACGCGACCAAGTTCGCCTGCTAGAGCTGAGCGTGGCCGGGTCAGTTGGGTAACAAAAAGCACCCCGTGACCTGGTCGGTCCCGGGGTGCTCTGGTGTGGCAGGTGAGGGATTCGAACCCCCGAAGGCTGAGCCGTCTGATTTACAGGCAGGCCGCCGGAGGCGTCCTTTCTGCTCTTTGACCTGCAAGTTCTCTTCTGATCTAGGGGCGTTGACTGGCGACTGGCCCACAGATGGCCCACGAAGGGCCATCTGCGGGCCGTCTCGCAGCTGCGCGCCGGGCCGTCACTGTCCGCCCAGCCATGCGGCCAGCTTGGCACGCGCGCTCGTTTCGCCGCCGGCGATGCACTTCGCGTACACGCGCAGCAGCACCGCCACCGTGTGGCCGGCCCACTCGGCGACGCGCACCGGGTCGCCCGTGGCGTTGAGCGCGATGGAGACGAACGCGTGGCGCAGGTCGTACGGGCGACTCGCCAGCGGCGAGGCGACGACCTCAGCGGTGAATGTGGCCTCCCGCGCCCGCTTCCAGACGCGCTGGTACACGCTGCTCGACAGGCGGCGGTCGTCCCGCTGCCCGCGGACCAGTCGGCCGTCCGGTGCGACCCCGTAGGCGGTAACGTGCTCGTGCACGATCCTGGCCAGTTCTGCGGGGCACGGAGTCGTCCGTCCCTCTCCCAGCTCTCGGTGTTTGAGCTGTTCGCGCCTCTCGCCCCGCTGCCCGGAATCCGTCCACTCTCCCCCGACGTCGGGGGACGCGTCCCGCAGATGGATCTCACCATCGCTGAACTCCCACTGTCCGGTCTCCTCGTTCAGCTTCGGTGCCGGAACCTCGAAGTCCCCGAGTCGGACCTCTACGGCCTCTTCTGGCCGCAACCCGGCGAAGTACAGCAACGCGAAGAACACGACCAGCCGCGGCGCTATCACCCTGACTGCCATGAGGACGGAACGGAACTGAATCGGGTTGGCAACGCATCGCTTGTCGACTTGCGCCGTGACCACTTTCTGCTTTCGCACAGCCACTTCGTCAAAGGGGTTCTTGTCGATCGCCTTGAGGTCGATGGCGTAGTCGAGCGTGCTGCGAAACGCGGTTCGGCGGAGCCGGGTGGTGTCACGTGCCGCGCGCGAGCCGTCGCGGTTCTTGGCAAGTGCCGAGTAAACGGCGCGAAACGTGTCCGGGTCGGTCAAGTCGTCGACTGGTCGGCAGTGGCGCTCAAACCACCGGAGCGCGTCCGCGAAACAGGATGGTGGCTCTATCTCGCGGTGCTTCTTGTTGAATGCCCATCGCAGTGCTCGGGAGGCCAATCGAGTGTCGGGCCTGCTCGGGGAACTGGGTGCCATGTGCAGCGTGATGGCGATCAGTGAGTCCGCGATGCTTGATCGGTGTTTCGGCGAGCTGTCGTCCCATTTCATATCCGCGTACTTGCAGGCGAGCGTGAACCATGACAGGTGCGGCGTCTCTTTCTGCCGCGCCCAGCTGACCGGCAAGCCGTCGTTCTGATCGAACGCTTCGCCGCGCTTGGATGCTGACATCAGGTCCGCGCGGAAGCTGTCTGCCTGTGTGTATTGCTTGAACGGTTCGTCAAAGCGTTCTTTCTCGACCTTCCATCGCACCACGTAGCGGGCGGGTACGCGTTTGCCATTTGCCGCCGACTTGTAGCGCGTCTGCAGCGCCCAAACCGTGACCTTGTAGCTTGTGGCGCCCATTAGGCCGCTTCCTCTCCGCATGAGTCCATCCAGCGATCAAATTCTGCGACGCGTACCCGCAGCTCCCCGTTGGGAAGTTTTGTGCAGCGCGGTGCCGTGTTTTTCGCACGCCACTCGTAGAAGGTGCGGCGCGAGATCTTCAATTCAGTGCAGATTTCTTCGACGGTCAGAACGGCGAATGAAGCTCGTGCGGTCGCCATGGCTGCGCATCTCCCTGGGTTTGAAGCTGGGCGGGTGCGGTGTCGAACACAGCGGGCTCCTTTCGTCGGGTGTGACAGCGGGGTGGTGTGTCACGCGGGGTGTCACGGCTGTTTGTGCTGGTCAGTGGGGGTTGAGTGACGGAGTGACAGGTGTGACAGGCCGGGGGTGCCGTACCTGTCACTCCGGCGGCGTCAGTGCGGGGGGACGTGACAAGTGCCTGGTCAGGGGGTTAGCGCTGGGGTTCTTGGATGCTGATGAGGTGGTTGGCTTCGCCGCCGACTTGGATGGATGCGTCGTGGTCTTGTTGTTGGAGTGCTTTGCGGTTGGATTCGGGGACGAGGTGGGCGTTTCCGGTGCGGGAGAGGTCGCGCATGGCGCGGTTGAGTTCGTCGGGGTGGATGTCTCCGAGGGCTTCGCGCAGGTCGGTCAGGCCGATCCAGTCGCCGGATTGGCGGGCGAGGGTGCGCACTGCGGCCTGAATGCGTTCTTCGGTGGTGCCGGTCTTGGGGAGTCCGGCCGCGGCGGCTTTCCGGGCCGCAAAATCGGTTTCTCGGGTATCGGAGTCCGTGGCCGGTGCGGTGGTTTTGGGTGCGGGCTTTGGCGGTGCCTCGCCGGTGACGCGTTCGTATTTCACTTTGGCTGCGCCGACGGCGCTGATGTCGCCGGATTCGTAGGCGGCTTCGAGGGCGAGGCGTGCGCGGCGTTTGGCCTGGCGTTGGCGGGCTCCGGCTGCTCCGCAGCTGGGTCCGTTGCAGCGTCGTCCTCCGGCCCGGCACATGTTCTCTCCTTTCGGCGGTGTGACCTGCGGTTTGTCACGTCCCCTCTCGAGGGGGTGCGCGGTCGGGCGGTGTGACAGCGGCGTGGGGTGTCACGCGGGGTGTCACACCTGTTTGTGCTGGTCAGCCGGGGTTGAGTGACAGCGGTGACAGGCGTGACAGGGCCGGGGTGTCACCGCTGTCCGCACGGCCGGGGACGCTGTACTCGCCGCCGGGGGTCTTGTGGAGCTGGCCGGCGTCGGCCATGCGCTTGCAGGTCTGGCGGATCGTGTTGGGGTTGAGGTCGAGCGATTCGGCGACGAGCTTCGGAGCGAGCGGCCCGTGTTCGCGCAGCAGCTGCAGGATCGCGGCGCGGGTGTCGGCGACGAGGTGGTCGCTGGCGGGTCCGTCCAATTTGGTCCACGCGCCGGCGTGCGCGTCGAACGTCATGGCGTAGTCGGTTTCTTCGACGTCGCGGCCGGTCACGTGCAAGACCCCGTCGGCCTGCCCGCGTCCGCGTTCGAGGACCAGGGTGGCGTCCATCGCGCCGGTGAGTCCGGCGGTGCCGGACACGAGGTCTTGCCAGTCCTCCGCGCCCTGTTTGCGGACGTGGTGGATGAGCAGGAACGGCACGCCGTAGTGGTCGGCCAGCTGCTTGAACCGGCCGGCCGCGGCGTAGTCGGCGCTGTAGGCGGACGCGCCCTGTTGGACGGTGCCGCGCATTTTCTCGAACGTGTCGATGATGACCAGCCGCGCGGACGGGTTCTCTTCCAGCCATTCGACCAGGACGGCGTCGCCGCCGTTGGTCATGGTGGGGCAGGCGGTTTCGAGGGTGAGCAGCGGCGCGGCCCGGCCGCCGGCGGACATCTGCTGCCGCCGGCGGCGCTGCAGCCGCCGGCCGGTGTCCTCCAGCGCGCAGTAGAGGACCGGGCCGCGTTCCACCTGGATCGAGTTGAGCGCGAGGTCGCCGTTGGCGATCGCCGCGGCGATCTGCAGTGACAGCCACGATTTCCCCAGCTTCGGCGCGCCGGCCAGCATGTTGACCCCTTCGGCGAGCAGCCCCGGGACGGCCCAGCGGACCGGCGGGAACTCCTCTCTCATCAGCTCCGCGTCGGTCCACCGGGTACGGCGGGCGGGCGGTGCGGGCACGGCGGCCAACGGCCGGGGTGTGGTCATGGCGAACCTCCGAAGTGCGGAATGTCAGGCAGCGGCAGGGAAAGCGGGCATCAGGCGGCCACCTGCCGGGGCCGGTTCGCGCCGGCGCGCAGTCCGGAGCGGATCGTGGCCAGCGCCTGCCGCGCGCTGTACGCGCCGCACGCAATGTGCCGTCCTGCGGCTGCTGACAAGGCGTTTGTCACGTCCCCCTCGTCCAGCGCGCCGCCGGCCACGAGCTGCCCGAGGGCGAGCGCGGCGGCGTAGAGGGCGGCGTTGCGGCTCCCGCCGGCGGCGGCGTGCACCTTCCCGCACTCGGCCGTGACCGCGGCTTCGAGGTACTTGCCGTGCCGGTCGGCGGCGGGCCGCACCGGCAGCGCGGGCGGGGCGGGCAGCGGGCGCGGGGTCAGCCGCTCGGCCAGCCATCCGGGCAGCGGAGCCACCGGGACGTCGGCGAGCAGTTCGTACCGGCCGCCGGCGGTGACGGTGCCCGGCCCGACGACGTACCCGCCCCACGCCCGGGTGTCCACCTTCCACCCGAGTCCGCTCCCGCGTTCGCCCGCTGAGCTGCGCAATGTCACGTCCCCCCGCGTCGAGTGATAGAGGTGCAGGCCGCCGGAAGGGGTGCGGACGGTGAGGGTGTCGCCGGGCATCTCCTGCCCGGCCTCCTCCGCGAGCACCGCCAGCACGTCTTCCCCCGACACGGCCCCGGCTTCGGCCCAGCGGGCCGGGACCTGGTCGCCGGGCTTGGCGGTGTCGAGGTCGATCACGCACAGCCCGGACGGGCCGGTCGCGATCCCGATCCCGTACGGGGCGTGCGACCACGCGGCGCGGATCAGGTCGGGGTCGGTGGTGGCGCGCTGCTCCCAGGTGCGGTGACCGCCGGCGCAGCGGCCGGTGCCGGGGCAGGCGTCCTCGCCGTGGCCGGCGGGGCGCTTCGAGCCGGGGCGCAGCGGGAACACGTGCCAGCCGCGGGCGGCGGCGTCGAGCGCGGCGGCCGTGAGCGTGCTGTCCGCTGTGGTCATTCCGACCACCCCGCGTTCGGGTCGACGTTCGGCGCGTCGGGGTCGACGTTGTAGACCTTCCACGGGTCAGGCAGGTTGTTGATGAACTCGGTGTAGGGGTCGCCGGGCGCGGTCTCGGCCGGGATGCGCCGGACCGGCAGCCGGTCGGCTCCCAGCAGCTCGGCCTGCTGCGCGGCCCATGCGTCCATGGCGGCGTCGTCGCCGTCGGCGAAGTCCGGCCGGGCGGGCACGGTGCGCAGCTGAGGGTGCTGCTCGAACAGCCACGCCTTGCACCGCTCGCTGTAGGCGATCGCGGTCATGCCGGCCCCGCCCATCGGCCGCCCGACAAGGAAACCCACGATTTCCCGGTATTGCTGGGGAGTGGAGGGCAGGCCGTGCGTGACGGCGAGGATCGAGTACAGGTCGAACACGCGCACGTCGTCGTTGGTGGCGTTCATGGTCACTTACCTCCGTTGGCGGCGTAGACGGCGAGGCAGGCGGGGCACTTCGTCACCGAGGCGGGGAACCACGGGGTCCGGGAACCCTTGCGGGGACTGGTGAGTCCGCAGTAGCTGGTGTAGGTGCCGTTCCACCACGAGGTCTTCGCGACGAGGTGGTAAATCTCCTTGCTGGCCATCGGATCTCCTCTTGTCGGTTACGGTGTGTGCCTGTTTTGGGCATGGGTCGGGTAGCGCGTTGTCCCGGGAGGGAGTCGCGTCACGGGGTGTGGAGATGGGGTTTCGGTGCGTGATCGGCGGGTGGCGGGGCGGGGGTCCCTCGCCTCCCTGGTCGTGGTCGTTGCTGGTCAGCTGAGGGAGGCGGGTCCGGGGAGGCGGTGAGGGAGAACTCCCCGGTTTTCGCGGCCTCCCTTAGTCGCTTCCCTCGGTTTCGTCGCCGTCGAACTCGGCTTCGTCGTCACGCTCCGCGATGGCTTCGCGGACGCGGGCGGCGCTGACCTGGCTGACACCGCCGGTCTTGTAAGGCTTGGCGGACTCGGGCAGGGCTTCGCGCAGGTCGCTGAACGTCCAGCCGCTGTAGGTCTTGCGGTCGAGTTCGGTGAGGCCCTGCAGCACTTCCTGGGTGCGCATCCGGGCTTCGGTGCCGATGACCTTCGCGATGTCGGCGAGGTGGTCGACCCGCTCGGCCCGGACCTCGGCCGGTGCCGCGGCGGCGGGTGCCTGAGACTGCAGTTCCATGGCGCGTTTGGTGACGCGGCCGGCGTCTTTTTCGTTGACGTAGAAGGAACGCAGCAGTCCGGGTTGTGCGGTGAAGCCGCGGGCCATGCAGGTGCCGACGTCGCCGGGGCCTTCGTCCGTCTTCGGCGCGAGCCCGACCGCGCTGATGCCGGCCTTGTAGGAACCGGTTCCCAGCACCGCGTCATTGGCCATCTGGTCGCCGATCGCGAAGCACGCCTTGTTGCTGGCCACCGAGGTGATCTTGCGCGGCAGCGCGTCCTTCGACGGTTCCGGCGTCAGGAAAATCAGGGTCATGGCGTACTTGCGCGCGGTGGACATGAGCTTGGAGGCGACCTCGATCGCGGTCTTGCCGTCCTTGCCCATGAACAGGTTCTGGCATTCGTCGATCACCACGACCCGCGGCCGGAGCCGACTGTCCTTTTCGGCCACGTCGCGGGTGACCGCCCGGACCCCGTGCTCCTTGATGGCCTGTCCGCGCACGGTCAGGTCGTCGTACAGCTCGCACAACAGGTTCAGGCACTTGTCCACGGTCTCGTCGCCCGCGCCGGTGGTCAGCGAGTTCAGCCGCGGTTTCATCGGGTCGTAGTCGGCGTTTTCGGCCATGACCACGACGTCGATCACGGTCAGCGGGTCGAGGATCGCGCCAAGCACCAGGTTGATCGCGAGCGTCGACTTGCCGGATCCCATCATGCCGCCCAGGGCGTAGTTCGCCTCGAACAACCGGCCCTTGACCACGTCGCCCTTGAGCGTCACCCCGACCGGCACGCCGGCGAAGTAGTCGGCCTGTGCGTTGTCGAGGTCTTCGAGCAGCGGCCACGGGCCGACCGGACCGGACAGCGCGCCGGGCTTGGCCACCCACAGGTCCAACATGGACGGTTGCGGTTCGGTCGGCCACACCTCGCGCGGGTAGCGGACCAGGTTGTGCGCCAACATGGTCTTGCGCTTGACGATCTCCTCCACCGGGCACGCCGGCGGCAAGGCGACCTGGGTGCGCCATCCCTTGCCGTCCACCACGGGCGGGGTGATGAACCGGATCCGCCAGCCGTCCTTGACCGCCTTGTTGAACCCCGGGATGTTCAGGTTCTTCAAGGCGTTCAGGATCGTGTTCTCGTCCGGGAGTTCGTCCATCGCGTCGCCCTCGGCCTTGGGGGCGAGCCACTGCGGGGTGTCGCCGTGGGTGCGGCCGGTCTGGTACAGGTAGCCCAAACCGAGCACGGTGCCCCCGACCAGGAGGAACACGCCGTAGGTGGTCAGGAACCACACCGTGAACGCGATCGCGTCGAGCACCGCGCCGATCGGCGCGAGCACCTCGGCGACATCGCCGTTTTTCACCGCCAGGACCATGCCGATCCCGAGCAGCAGACCCGCCAGGCCCAGCAGCCCGACGACGGTGGCCTTGATGACCTTGCCGGGCGCGGAAATCCAGTCCTGAACCCGGTCGTGGCGGCGCTGCTTCTCCGCGACGTCGGCTTCCTGCCAGTAGCGCAAGGCGTCCTGGTCGCCGGCGGCTTCGGCGGCGCGCATCTGGCGTTCGTACCGGTTCGCGCCGTGCGCGTCCCGGTAGCGGCGGACCACGATCTTGGCCCCGGCCGCCGGGTAGGCGACGACGTGGCGGAACGCGGCCTTGGTGCGGTCGTGCTTGGCGACGGTCTTCGCGGTCCGCGCCACCACGACCGCGTCCCGGCGGTAGCCAGCCCAGCGGGCGAGCGCCTGTTCCTTCTGCGACTGGGCCTTGCGGAGTTCGTAATCCTCGCCGTCGATCACTTCGTCGGCGTCCAGCACAGGGCCGGTGTCTTCGCGGGTGGGCAGGCGGTGCACGGTGGCCAGTTCGCCGGCGGGTTCGGTGGCGTCCATGGGGGTGTCCTCCGGGTTCACTGGTGGTCGGCCTTGTACTCGTCGCGCAGCTGCCGCGCGGCCTTCGGCGCGCAGCGGAGCGCCTTGCGGATCGACTCGGCCGACGCGGGATCGATCGACACCGCCGGGTCCTCGATCGCCGCGGCGAACTCGTCGCGAAGCTGGCCGATCGTGCGGGTCTTCGGGGCGCGGTGCGTCTTGCGCGGGGTCGATTTCGGCTGGTCGGACGGCCGATCGAGGGTCAGCGTCGGCGCGTCGGCGATCGGGGTGTCGTCGACGGGTGCGGCGGGCTGGTCCTGGGCGGCGAGCCATGCGCCGATCTCGTCGGCGAGCACGTCCCCGACCTGCGCGGGCGGGTCGACGACGCCGGTGAGGACACGGCCGCGGACGGTGCGGGTCAGGGTGTAGCGGCCCGGGGTGAACACCAGCCGCGCGGTCCCGTCCTCGCCGATCTCGGCCACCGCGTCGCGGACGGCGGCGGCGCGGACCTTCGCGACCTTGCGGGCCGCGGCCCGGTCGATCCGGGCGGTGTCAGCGGCGACCCGGTCGGCGAGGCGTTCGGCCTTCGAGCGGCGCGGGGCGGCGACGGCGACCTGGTGCGCGATGACGCCGGCGACCGACACGATCCCCATCACCAGCGCGACGTCCGGGCCGCGGTGCAGGCCGTGCAGGACGTTGAGCCCGAACCCGATACCCGCGAAAATCCAGGTGCCGGCCTGCAGCGCCCAGACCGGGCGGTCGGGGTGGCGGTGCCGCGAGATCTCGACCGCGAACGCGAACGCCCACATGCCGAGTTCGGACAGGGCGGGCAGTCCTGCGCCGGTCCAGGCGGCGTAGGCGTCGCGGCCGTAGCCGGCCATCGCGGGGACGGCCATCACCGCGGACACCACCGCCAGCAGGTAAATCGGCAGCCGTGCCCGGTTCGCCGACAGCCAGCCCAGCACCCGGGCGCGGGCCGCCTGGCGGGCGGCAGTGCGGGCGGTGCGGCGCTGGTCGGCCAGATCCGCGGCGGCGGCGCGGTCGGCGCGGCGCTCGGCCGCCCGCGCCGCGGCAGCGGACAGGGTCCGGTCGAGCTTGGCCGCGGCGTCGCGGCGGGACTGTTCGGCAGCGGCGGCGCGGTCCGCGCGCCGGTTCTCTGCGAAGCTGCTCATCACGCCTCCTTGTGCTTGCGGGCGCCGGCGGCCAGCGCCGGGGCCGGGGCGGTGTCGGTGGTGGTGATCTGTTGCGGGGCAACGGTTTCCGGGCCGTTTCCGCGGCGGCGAGCGGCGATCTCGTGCCCGGCCCACGCGCCGCCGGCGACAACGGACCCGAGGGCGAACCAGCCGGTGAACAGCGCGGCGAGCACGAGCGGCGCGGTCACGGCGAGCAGTTCGGCGAAGTGCCACACCACCCACTGGATGGCCTGGTCGGTGCGGGTGCTGGTGTGTCGAGCGGTCATGACGTTCACCTCCGTTCAGCGCGGCGGGGTCAGGCGGCCGGCGCGGGCCGCAGCGAGGACCAGGGACCAGCGCACGGCCTTGCAGGCGACGACCGCGCCGGCGACGCCGGCGGGCAGCACCACCCACGTCGTCGGGAACGCGACGACCAGCGTGATCAGCACGCCGAAGAACAGCGCCGCACCGCGCAGGTTCGCGCTCATGTCGTGCGCCACGGCCTCGCAATAGGCTTCCTGCCAGGTCAGCCACATCCGGTGCTCCGCGCGTCGCCTACGCATGACGGGCCTCCCTGCTCTCGTGCGGAAAGAATTGGTTGACCGGACGGTTCGGCGGGCGGCTGGCCTGTGCGGTGGCGTAGCGGTCGAGTTCGCCCATGACGCCCTCCAGCACCCGCGCCACCAGCACGAGCGGGATGCGGACCAGGTGCAGGACCAGGAACAGCAGGACCGTGACGGCGTGGCGGATCAGTGCCAACGTCCCGTAGCGGGACAGGACCTCGAAGGTGCTCACGACCGGCCACCCCGCTTGCTCGGGTTGGTGATCCGGTCCCACATCTGCCCGGCGTCGTGGCCGAGGCCGTAGCCCATCCGCGCGCCCAGCGCGGTCGCCGCGGCCAGTGCGAGGGTCGCGTGGACCTGGGCGAGCGCGGCCCGTTCCATCCGGGTCTCGTGCGGCATGGCCCCCATGACGTCGCCTTCGACCTGCTGGGTGAGGAGGTCGGCCATGGCGTAGTGGTCCGGTCCGTTCATGCTCCGGTGGCTCATCGGTTTCCCTCCTGGCGGCGGCTTTCGCGGGCGATGCGTTCGTTTTCGCGGGTGACGTGGTCGTGGATGTCCCACGGGTTCTCCGGTGCCGGGTTCATGCCGCGGCCTCCACCTGGTCGGCCAGTTCGTCGTCGAAACAGGTCCAGCACTGGCGGGTGCTGGTCGGGACGCAGTAGCCCTTGACCTGGGCGCAGTCGACGCAGGTGCGGCGGGCTTCCATCGCGTGATCCATCTGCCCCGGCGCGGCGTGGCGCTTCGGCGCGGCCAGCTCCACCGAGAACAGCTCGCTCACGGTTTCGCGGGCATAGGGCTTGCGGTGCCGGAAAACCAGCAACGCCACCGGGTCTTGGCCGTTCGGTCGCAACCCGGCTTCGCGCAGCTGCGAGCGGGTGAGCAGGGTCGAGGGGGCTTCGCCCCACCCGAACACGGGCAACTGGTCGCGGTACCCGCGGCAGAGCGCGATGTGGTGGGTGCGGCCGTCGAACACCCGCGTCACTTCCTGGCGGCGGTTGCGCGGGTTCACCGGGCCACCACCGGACGGTCGATGTGCAGGTGCAGGACCCGGGCGCGGATGCCGCGGGCGAGCAGCAGGCTGGTCACCGAGTCGGCGAGCACCACCGAGCGGTGCCGCCCGCCGGCGCAGCCGATCGCGAGCGACCGCATCGCGAACACGGTGCCGGTGTCCTCGCCCAGACCGGCGGCGATCGCGTCGGCCAGCGCGTAGACGTAGCCGACCGCGCCCGGCTGGGACAGGACCCGGGTCCGGACCGCGTCGTCGCGGCCGGTCAGCTCACGGAACGCGGGATCGTGGTGCGGGTCGCGGAACATGTGCCGCACGTCGGCGACCAGGGCCGGGTGCCAGGCCGGAATATTCGCGTCGTGCAGGAACCCGAACGAATAGACGGCGACCTGCGGGAACGTCGCTACCATCGGACCCTCCTCCGTGCGGTCATGAGGCTGGACGTGGGAACCCGGCGCGGCGTGCGCGTTCTTGGCGGAGTGGGCCGCCGCGTCGGGGCTGGAGGTCAGGCGGGTGTTCATGCCGACCACCGCCGGTTGGAGGTGCGGCCGGACACGCTGCGGGTCGAGGCGTCGATCTCGACCCCGCGCGGCGCGGCCAGGTCGATGTCCCCGGACACGGTCTGCGCGGTCACGGTCGAGTCGGCAACCGCGCGGATCGCGACGTCGCCGGAGACCGTGCGGACGTGGGCGGAGCCGTCGAGGTTGCGCACCTTGACGTCGCCGGACACGGTCTTCGCCCGGACGGTGCCGCACGCGTCGGTGTCGATGTCGCCGGAGGTGGTGCGCAGGTCGACCGCGGAGGCAGCGGAGACGTCCAGGTCCCCGGAGACGGTTTCCGCCTCGACCCAGGCCAGCTCGCCGCGGGCGGTGAGGTTCGGGGACCGGCCGGTGAGGGTGACCGTCGACCCGGCCGGGACCGTCGCGTGGATGCGGACACCGCCGCCCCCACCGATGACGATGGTGCCGGAACCGTCGATGAACTGGTCATTCACGATGGTCACGCCGTGGTTGACGCCTCCGATGACCATCCCGACCACCGAGCCAACCACCATGTCGCCCGCGACGGTCACGTTGCCGTAGTGGTTGCGGACGACCGTGGTGCCTCCGCTGCTGTGCGAGCGGGGGACGGTGACGGTCAGGCGGTCGCCGCGGGATTCCATGGTGGCGGCCTGGACCAGGCGAGTGGCTTCGTCGTCGCCTTCGCGTTCCGGGTTCAGCGTGACCTGGGCGAAGGCGTAATCGGGCGAGGCGTTGACCACGACGGTGGCGACGTCCGCGGCCAGGGCCAGCTCGACCGGGCCGGGGGTGGCGTGGGTGATGGTGTGCGTCTCGGACATCAGGCGGCCTCTCCCTCGAACGCGGCCGTGACCTGCACGCGGGTCGGCAGCGACCGGAGCACGGTGCGGCCGGCGCGGCGGCGGGAGCGGTGCGCGCGGGTCTGGTCGGTCAAGTCGCACAGGAACGCGGCCTCGGCGGCGTGCTCCTCGGCCTCCAGCTCGCCGTACACCTCCTGCAGAAGCGCGTCGATCCGGGCTTCGGTGAGGCCGTCCGGGTAGTAGCCCTCGGTGTCCTCGGCGTAGAAGTTGGCGTCCATCGCGGTGTTCCTCTCTCGAACGAAACGGCAGGTCAGACTTGGTTTCAGAAGCGGTTGAAGAACGTCTGGACCTGCGAGACGACGTAGTCGAAGGCGTGCGCGGTCTCGACCGGCGCGACGATCACCCGCCACACCAGAAGGCCCACCAGGACAAGGCCGACCAACTTCGCCTTCTTGCCCGAACCCGGGAGCTTGAACCCGGGGAACGCCTGCTGCTTCGCCATCTCGTCCTCCTCGTGTTGGCGGATCGGGAGTGATCCGGACCACCAAGAAGCTAACAGTTGAATGGAAGACAGGTCAACTGTTAGGTGTGAAATCGATCGAAAGTCGTCTCTGAGCTGCGGGAACTCTGCACGCAACTGATAGGTTCTGATATGGTGTCCGATCAGTTGACCCGTTGGGCGTCGCTAGCCCAGGTAGGAGTGCGCATGTCTCGTCCTCGAAGCTCTTTGGCTAGGTCGGAGCCTCTGGCGCAGCAGATCGCCCGGAACATCGAGAACGACATTCAGGCGGGAAGGCTTCGCCACGGCGAGCGACTTCCGTCGTCGCGCGAGCTTGCGCAGGAATGGGAGGTCAGCGTCTTCACGATCAACGAAGCCATGGACTTGCTCGGAAAGAAGGGGCTGGTCGTGAGCAAGGCCCGATCGGCTCGAACCGTGAATGCCCCCGACCAGGAGGTGCGTCGTGAGGCGAGCACCTCGACGCCTCAGGTGATCATGATCGGTGGGTATGCCGGCAGCGGGAAGACCGAACTGGGGCGGGTTTTGGCCCGCGAGACCGGTTGGCCGATGCTCGACAAAGACTCGCTGACTCGCTTTGTGGTCGAAGCGGCGCTGGAAATGATGGGACTTTCGCGAAACGATCGTGAATCAGAGGAATATCTGACTCAGATTCGCCCAGGAGAGTACTCGTCGCTACTTGAGGCGATGACTGAAAATGTTCAGGTCGGAAACAGTGCTATTGTTACGGCTCCCTTTATTCGGGAGTTTTCGGATGAGGCATGGCTTAATCGGCAATTTGCCGCGTGCCGCAACCTCGGCGCGACCTTGACTGTTGTGTGGGTGTATTGCGATGAGGAGACCATGCACACCTACGTCAAGCACCGGGACGCGCCGCGGGACAGTTCCAAGCTTGCAAATTGGGAAGGCTACATGAAGGGCGTGAACCTGAACTTCCGTCCACCTGTTCCACATGTAGTAATTGACAATTCTGTTTCCGGCGGCCTCTTGGTTGACCAGGCGCGCAGTCTTGTTGCAAAGGTAGTGGAGGGGGAGTAATGGCGAATGCCGTAAAAGTTCTCGTTAGCGGCGAATCGGACGATCTTGTTGGGCGTGAGTTGCTTGAGCAGCTGGGTGGCGTCGAAGTTGTCGAGTACGACCCGAATGCGGATCGCCTTAACGACGAACAGCGGGCAGCGGAAATTCTGATTCCGCCGTACCGGGGCAGCCACAGGCCGATTCCAATGCTGGCCCAGCTTGCTCAGCTCCAGATGGTGCAGCTGCTATCTGCGGGTGCCGATGAGTGGGCAGGAGACGTTCCCGCGTCGATCACCCTGGCTACGGCGCGGGGTGCCCATGCCGGCCCGGTCTCGGAGTGGGTCCTGTCTGCGATTCTTGCCCAGCTTCGTCAGTGGCCGGCGCTTGTCCGTTTCCAGGATCAACACACGTGGGCGCATCGCAGGTACCACGCGGATACTCTTGCCGGAAAACGTGCACTTATCGTCGGGGCTGGCGCGATCGGAACTGCGGTTGCCCGTCGACTTGACGCTTTTGATGCATCCTCAACGCTGGTTGCGAGCAATGCGCGGTCTGGAGTGCACGGGCCGGATGAACTGCCGAACCTGATTCCAGGTCATGCGCTGGTGGTGATCACGGCACCTCTCACTGAGGCAACGACGAAGCTTGTCGACTCACGGTTTCTGGGCGCGATGGACGATGGTGCGCTACTCGTGAACGTCGGTCGCGGGAAGATTGTCGATACGGATGCTCTTGTCTCCGAGGTTCAATCGGGACGCATACGCGCCGCGCTTGACGTCACCGATCCGGAGCCGCTTCCAGCTGACCACCCACTGTGGGAATGCCCCGGGGTGATCATTAGCCCCCACTCGGCCCGCACTGTCCCCGGGACGAATTCGCTGTGCTATCAGGTGGCAGCGGAGCAGATATCGGCGTTCGTGAAAGGTGCTGAGCCGGCCAACCTGGTGAGCGACAGGCGGAGGTGAAATCGGGGGCGGTTGGTGCGCCGCGGCTCGCCCTTCTTGGGTGCTGACGTGGTCTGCGGCGGGGGTTTCGTGGTCAACGCCGGTTCCCGGATTCTCTGCGCTCGTTCACTGTGCGTCCTGCTCAGGGGCGGGAAGTGTCTGAATCCGGCGGCCTGAGATGGGCGCCCGGCGGCGCGTGGCGCTGCCCTGGTGTCACTGGACCCCCGCAAGCGGCACAGCGGCGCTCAGTGCCTCTTTTCATGTGCGCTGTGAGCGCAGCGGGGGGGGTGACACCTTGGGCCGGTCGCGCCTGTCACACCTGTCACTCTGTCACTCAACCTGTGCTGACCTGCACGTTTAGGTGTGACAACAGAGTGACAGCATCCAGAGCAGTTGTTCCCCCACACTCTCTCTATGTCACTGCTGTCATGCAGACGGCAAAAGCGGCTGAAACAACGGGGGGTTGATCGCCCTCGAACCCCCCCATTGTTTCAGCCGCTTTGCTTGTGGTTGGTCTCAATCGCAAGGCTGACTGCGGACGTCTGAGGCCACCCGAGTGCCCCGCAACCGTGCAGATCAGGTCGTGCCCACGCTGGCCCACAAATGGCCCACGGGCGCCCGCACACGCTCGCATATGACCGCACACGGCCGCACAGACGAAGAACGCCCCTCTTGCCTGTAAGTCCAGGTGAGAGGGGCGTTTCGTGTGGTGTGGCAGGTGAGGGATTCGAACCCCCGAAGGCTGAGCCGTCTGATTTACAGTCAGATCCCTTTGGCCGCTTGGGTAACCTGCCATGGCCGGGCGAACCGGCCGGGAAGAAGGATACCCAACGGCCCGGACGGCCGGTCAACCGGGATGCCCCGGCGCTACGCTGGGGGTCCCTGACGAGCTGAGACAAGGTGTGAGGACACGTGGCGGATCCCTCTTTCGACGTGGTGAGCAAGGTCGACCGCCAGGAGGTGGACAACGCGCTGAACCAGGCCAGCAAGGAACTGGGCACGCGGTTCGACTTCCGCGGCACCGGAACCGGCATCAGCTGGTCCGGCGAGGAAGCCATCGCGATCGAGTCGGAGACCGAAGAGCGCGCCCTCGCGGCGGTGGAGGTCTTCAAGGAGAAGCTGATCAAGCGGAACATCTCGCTGAAGGCCTTCGAGGCAGGCGAGCCCGCGATCTCCGGCAAAATTTACAAGGTCAGCGGCAAGATCCTGCAGGGCATCGCGTCGGACAAGGCGAAGCAGATCGCGAAGTTCATCCGCGACGAGGGCCCGAAGGGCGTGCAGGCCCAGATCCAGGGCGACCAGCTGCGGGTGTCGGGCAAGAAGAAGGACCAACTGCAGGACGTGATCTCCCTGCTGAAGGGCAAGGACTTCGAGATCGCTCTGCAGTTCACCAACTACCGGTGACTCTCGGGCCTGCTGGCGTCCGGATCAGGATTCCAGCAGGCCCTCAAAAGGCGGTAAAGGTCCAATCCGCCTCGAACGTCTCCACCGCCACATACGTGGGTCCGGTGAGCGGGAATTCCCCGGTGGTTTCGCCGATGTGGTTCACCACCAGATGCCGATACCCGTCGGCCAGGACCCAGACTCCGTTCGAGCCCTTCGAGCCGGTGAAGAACTTCCCCCAGGTCGTGTTCGGGGGTACCGCCAGGACCGCGTCCCCGTGGCCGTTGTACGGCTTGCCGGGCTCGACGACCGGCACTCCGCGGTAGTCGGTGATCGTCGCGGTCCACGAGCCCTTTGCCTCGACCGTCAGCGTGTGCACCGGTTTGCCGCCGGGGGAGACGTTGAACCAAGCCGTCCCGTGGTAGGCGTCGCCGTCGTTGACTAGCAGGCTTTCCGTGCCGTCCGTCGTCACGGCGATGTGCCCGGTGCACTTCGGACAGTCGAAGGTCAGGAACCCCGAGATCCCGGACGGCCAGGTCAGCGGGACTGTCGCGTTGTTCTTGCCCTGGTGGGTTTCCGTCGGGTTCTCGGCGAGGCGGGGCTTTTCCGGTTTCGGCGGCGGAGGCAGGGCCGGCGCGGGGGTGCGGTCGGGCTCGTCCGGCAGCTGGCGCACGATCGCCCCGACGCCGGACGGCTGCAGCGAGCACGACGCGGTGATCGCCACCGCCGCGCAGACAGCGGCGAGACGACCGACAGTGCGGCGCATGGTTCCCCCTAGCGTGCCCCGGCGGGGCCTCCGGATGATCTTTCGTCACGCTCCGCCCGGTCGTTACGCAGCGGGTGCCCCTGAACAGCCCAGCGATGTCCTCGAAGGGGTGGACTCACGCGGGTGACCAGGCGAAATCGATGGTGTCGAGGCGACCACGTGGTGTAATCGCGCGTCTGGTCGTGAGAGGAGTTTCTGGATGCGCCGCTGGACTCCCGTGCTTGCCTTCCTCACCTCGCTGGCGGTCCTCGTGACCGTGATCGCGCCGGTCGCGGAGGCAGCGGGCAAGAAGTTGCTCGTACCCGGTTTCGGCTCGTACCCGCGGCTGGTGCGGCTGGAGTACTCGCCGTTCGGGCGCGGGAACATCATCGCGGCGCTGACCAGCGAGGACGGCAACGGCCGGTTCGCGCCGATCCTCGAGAGCACCGACGAGGGCGAGACCTTCCACCGGATCAGCGAGATCCGCGACCCCGACGCCAAGTTCGGCCAATGCTGCGGAACCCTCTACGAACTCCCGCAACGGGTCGGCCGGCTGCGCGCGGGCACGCTGCTCTGGGCGGCGACCTACCGGCAGGACTCAGGCCCGCAGCGCCGGATGGGGATCAAGGTGTGGGCCAGCCGCGACGGCGGCCGCAACTGGCGGTACCTCTCCGAAGCCGCGCTCTCGCACAACCACGACGGCATCTGGGAACCCGAGTTCACCGTGGACGCCGGCGGCACGCTCTGGCTCCACTACGCCGACGAGACGCAGGCGCCGAAGTACGGCCAGGTGCTCAACCGCGTCGCCTCGACCGACGGGATCAACTGGGGCACCAAGCAGCTCACGATGGCCATCGGACCGTCCCGGGTGCGGCCGGGCATGCCGAACATCCGCAGGCTGCCCGACGGCCGGTACTGGTTCGGCTACGAGATCTGCAACTACCGCGACCGCTACTGCGACCCGTATTACAAAATCTCCGCCGACGGCGCGAACTGGGGCGACCCGTCCGACCCCGGCACCCGCGTGAACACCGCGAACGGCAACTACTTCCAGCACGCCCAGACCACCACCCTGTTCCCCGGCGGCCCGAACGGCGTGCGGCTGGTGATGGTCGGCCAGATCTACACGCGGGCCGACGGCACCCCGGTGTCCGGCAACGGCCAGACGCTGCTGGCCAACGACAATTTCGGCGCCGGGAACTGGTACGAACTCCCCGCGCCGGTGCACATCACCGGCATCTACAACAACTACTGCCCCAACTATTCGTCCACCGTGCTGCCGGTCGACGGCGGGAAGAACGTGGTGGAGATCGCCACCGAGTACGCGAACGGCTGCCAGGCGTATTTCGGCAAGGGTCCCGCGTTCTGAGTTGAGCGGAGTCCCAGACGGCCTCGAAGCTCACTCGGTACGGTGAACACCACCACCGCACGTGAGGAGGGGCTGTGAAGGGCATCGTGCTCGCCGGGGGCAGCGGAACCCGTCTGCACCCGATTACGCAGGCCGTGTCGAAGCAGCTGCTGCCGGTCTACGACAAACCGATGATCTACTACCCGATCTCGGTGCTGATGCTGGCCGGGATCCGGGAGATCCTGATCATCTCGACGCCGGCCGACCTGCCGAACTTCCGCCGCCTCCTCGGCGACGGCAGCCAGTTCGGCCTGTCCTTCTCGTTCGCGGAACAGCCGAGCCCGAACGGTCTCGCCGAAGCGTTCGTGATCGGCGCGGACTTCGTCGGCGACGATTCGGTCGCGCTGGTGCTCGGCGACAACATCTTCTACGGCCAAGGTTTCTCCACCACCCTGCGCACCGCCGCGACCGACCTCGACGGCTGCGTCCTGTTCGGCTACCAGGTGAAGGACCCCGAGCGCTACGGCGTCGGCGAGATCGACGAGAACGGCACCCTGCTGTCCATCGAGGAGAAGCCGGAGAAGCCGCGGTCGAACAACGCGATCACCGGGCTGTACTTCTACGACAACGAGGTCGTCGACATCTCCCGCAACCTGAAGCCCTCGGCGCGCGGCGAGCTGGAAATCACCGACGTCAACCTCTCCTACCTGCGCCGCGACCGCGCCAAGCTGATCGAACTGAGCCGCGGGTTCGCGTGGCTCGACACCGGAACGCACGATTCGCTGCTGGAGGCCGGGCAGTTCGTGCAGGTGCTGGAACACCGGACCGGCGTGCGGATCGCGTGTCTGGAAGAGGTCGCGCTGAAGATGGGCTTCATCAGCGCGGACGAATGTCATGCGCTGGGGACGAAGCTGGCCAAGTCGGGGTATGGCGAGTACGTGATGAACGTGGCTTTGCTGGCGGGGGCGCAGAACTGATTCCTTCTGAGGCCTGGGCTGACGACGGGGCGCTGGGACGGTTGTCGGCGAAGAATCGGTACGCGGACTTGGAACACGGCGGCCCATTGTGTCCAAATAGGACAAGGGAAGTTCGGGGCGGCTCGACTTCTCCTGAGTTCCCGTACAGCACAAGGGGTCCTCACCGAAATCTCCGGTGAGGACCCCTGCTTGCTACTGGCGATCAAGCCGCCTGCCGAACCTCCGAAGAAGCAGGCGTAAGCGCCAACTCCAGCACCTCCCGCACGTTGGCCACCGCGTGCACCTCCAACTGGGACAGCACCTCAGCAGGCACGTCGTCCAGATCAGGCTCGTTCCGCTGCGGGATGATCACCGTCTTCATCCCCGCCCGGTGCGCGGCCAGCAGCTTCTGCTTCACCCCGCCGATCGGCAGCACCCGCCCGGTCAGCGAAACCTCTCCGGTCATCGCTACATCAGCCCGGACCACCCGCCCGGACAGCAGCGAAGCCAGCGCGGTCGTCATCGTGACACCGGCCGACGGGCCGTCCTTCGGCACCGCTCCCGCTGGGACGTGGACGTGGATTCCCCGCTCTCGCAGGTCTCCCACCGGCAACTCCAGCTCCGCCCCGTGCGACCGCAGGTACGACAGCGCGATCTGCACCGACTCCTTCATCACGTCACCCAGCTGCCCGGTCAGCTGCAGGCCCGAAGCCCCGCTCTCCGGATCGGCCAGCGACGCCTCGATGTACAGCACGTCCCCGCCAGCGCCGGTAACGGCCAAACCCGTTGCCACGCCTGGCAAAGACGTCCGCTGGGTCGCCGTCGGCAGCGAGGATTCCGGCACGTGCCGCGGGCGGCCGAGGTAGGTTTCCAGGTCCTCGGCGGACACCGAAAGCGGCAGTGAGACCGAACCCAACGCCACCTTCGTTGCGATCTTCCGCAGCACCTTCGCGATCGTCCGGTTCGCGTCGCGCACTCCGGCCTCGCGGGTGTACTCGGCGGCGATCCGGCTGAACGCGCCGTCGGTCAGCACCACGTCTCCGGGTGCCAGGCCGGCTCGCTCAAGTTCGCGCGGCAGCAGGTGATCCCGCGCGATGGTGACCTTTTCGTGCTCGGTGTAACCGTCCAGCGTCACCAGTTCCATCCGGTCCAGCAGCGGGCCGGGGATGGTCTCCAGCGCGTTGGCCGTCGCCAGGAAGACCACATCGGACAGATCCAGCTCGACCTCGAGGTAGTGGTCGCGGAACGTGTGGTTCTGTTCCGGGTCCAGCACTTCGAGCAGCGCGGCCGTCGGGTCGCCGCGGTAGTCCGCCCCGACCTTGTCGATCTCGTCGAGCAGCACGACCGGGTTCATCGAGCCGGCTTCCTTGATGGCCCGCACGATCCGGCCCGGCAGCGCGCCGACGTACGTACGCCGGTGGCCGCGGATTTCCGCCTCGTCCCGGATGCCGCCCAGCGCGACGCGGACGAACTTGCGTCCCATCGCCTTCGCCACCGATTCGCCCAGCGACGTCTTGCCGACCCCGGGAGGACCGGCGAGCGCGAGCACCGCGCCGGAACGCCGTCCGCCGACCGGGCCGAGGCCCGATTCCGCGCGGCGCTTGCGCACGGCCAAGTACTCGATGATCCGTTCCTTCACGTCGTCCAGACCCGCGTGGTCCGCGTCGAGCACGGCCCGCGCGGCGGCGATGTCGTAGACGTCCTCGGTGCGCTCATTCCACGGCAGCTCCAGCACCGTGTCGAGCCAGGTGCGGATCCAGCCGCCTTCGGGCGACTGTTCGGACGTCCGCTCCAGCTTGTCGACCTCGGCCAGCGCGGCCTTGCGCACCTCGTCCGGCAGGTCGGCGGATTCCACGCGGGCGCGGTAGTCGTCGTCGGCCGCGGTGCCGTCGAGTTCGCCCAGTTCCTTGCGGATCGCCTCGAGTTGGCGGCGCAGCAGGAATTCCTTCTGCTGCTTCTCCATCCCGTCGGCGACGTCCTTGCGGATGGTCTCGGTGACCTCCAGCTCGGCCAGGTACTCCCGGCTCCACTCGAGGGCCTTCTCCAGCCGGACGCTGACGTCGAGCGCGGTCAGCAGCTCCAGCTTCTGATCGGTGGACAGGTACGGCGCGTTGCCGGCCAGATCGGCGATCGCGGAGGGCTCCTCGACCTGCTGGACGGCGTCGATCATCTGCCAGCCGCCGCGTTGCTGCAGCACGGAGATGACCACGGCCTTGTACTCCGCGGCGAGCTGCGCGGTGCGGTCGTCGGAAGTTTCGTCAGCCGCGTCGGCGTGCACCCAGCGGGCCGCGCCGGGGCCGTCGGCGATGCGGCCGACGGAGGCGCGTGCGGTGCCGCGGAGCAGCACGGCGGTCTTGCCGCCGGGAACGCGGCCGATCCGTTCGACGGTCGCGACGGTGCCCAGCTCGGCGTACTCGCCGTGCACGCGCGGGACGATCAGGACTTCGGCCTTGCTCGCACCGCCGGAGCGGATCCCGGGGAACGACGCGGTCGCGGGGGTCTTGGCCTGTGCGGACTCCACTGCGGCCCGGGTCTCTGCGTCGCCGAGGTCGAGCGGGACCACCATGCCCGGCAGCACGACGTCGTCATCGAGCGGGAGGACGGGCAGGAGGCGGGGGTCGGACATGTGCACTCCTCGAATAAGTTGAGTCTAAGGTGCTCAACTCTCCGAAGGGCGGGTTTGTTTCCCAGGGAGTGTTCGCTGGGAGAGAAGTCAGGGCTTCGCCGCGACGGCGCCCCAGGCGAACGGCCGGACCTCCGCGGCGAACTCCGACACCGGCTCGTCCGGCCGCCAGTCCGGCAGCGCGCTCATCCCCGGCTCCAACAGCGGCCAGCCGCCGAAGAACGGCCGGATCTCGTCGTCGGAACGCAGGTACGCCGGGTTCGACGTGTCCTTGTACGCGTCGACGAACGCGCGGACCTCGGCGGCTCGCTCCGGCGGCGCGTCGTCCCGGCAGGTGCCATGCGTGATGGCCAGCCAGGAGCCGGGCGCGAGCTGCTCGCGGTAGGCGGCGACCAGCTCTTCCGGCCGGTCGCCGGGGCCGAGGAAATGCAGCACGGTGATCATCAGCAGGCACACCGGCTGCGACCAGTCGATCAGCTCCTGGGTGATCTCGTCGGCGAAGATCGCCTCCGGATCGCGGATGTCGCGCTCCACGATCCCGGCCCACTCGGTCGCGTCCTCGTCTTCGAGGATCACTCGCGAATGCGCCGCGGCCACCGGTTCGTAGTCGACGTACACCACCCTCGCGGGAAGCTGATCGCGCACGATCTCGTGCACGTTGCCCGCCGTCGGCACGCCGGACCCGAGGTCGACGAACTGCCGGATCCCCGCGTCGAGCGCGGCCCGCACGACCCGGTTCATGAACGCCCGGTTCTCCCGCGACATCGGCCGGATCAGCGGCCACACCTTCTCGACGCGGCGGCCGAATTCCCGGTCCACCGCCCAGTTCTGGGTGCCGCCGAGGTACCAGTCGTAGATCCGGGCGGCGGACGGCTTGTCGACGTCCACGCCCCGCGGCGCGTCCGGCGCGGTCATGGCTTCTGCGCCACGGCGCACCAGGCGAACGGGCGCGCCTCCGCCTCGACGGCGTTCAGCTCGCGCTCCGGGCGCCAGTCCGGCAGATGCGTGATGCCCGGCTCCAGCAGCGGCCAGCCGCCGAAGAACGGCTCGATCTCCTCGCGGTCGCGCAGCCACATCGGATTGCTCGTCTTGCGGTACTGCTCGACGAACCAGCGCAGCCCCTCCAGCGCCGGACCGCTGCCGTCGCCCTCGCTCATCTGCGAGATCGCCAGCCAGCTGCCGGACACGAGCTTGTCCCGGTAGGCGCGCACGACGGCGTCCGGATCGTCGTCCGGGCCGACGAAGTGCAGCACCGCCATCAGCATCACGCACACCGGCTTGTCGAAGTCGATCAGCTCGCGTGTGCGCGGGTCGCTCAGCACGGCCCGGGGGTCGCGCATGTCCGCCTGGACGATGCCGGCCCAGTCGGTGGCCGCCTCGTCTTCCAGGATCAGCGTCGCGTGCGCCACGGCCACCGGCTCGTAGTCGACGTAGACCACGGTGGCCTCGTCGTCGTCCCCGAGCGCGGCCTCGACCACCTCGTGCACGTTGCCCGCGGTCGGCACGCCGGAGCCGAGGTCGAGGAACTGGCGGATGCCGGCGTCCAAAGCGGCCCGCACCACGCGGTTCATGAACTCGCGGTTCTGCTTCGCGCCAGGCCGGGCGAGCGACCACATCTTCTCGACCTTGCGGCCGAATTCCCGGTCCACCGCCCAGTTCTGCTTGCCGCCCAGGTACCAGTCGTAGACCCGCGCGGCCGAGGGTTTCTCGACATCGACGCCTTCCGGCGCTTTCGGCGCGGCGTCGGGCTTCTCGGTCACTGGGACTCCCCTCGGACGGTCTGGCAACCGCCAGACTAGCGAGAACGCACCGCGGGCCTGCGCTGCCAGCCAGTCCACAGCGGCCGGTAACCCTGCGCGTACCAGAACGGCGTCGACCGCGGATTCGCCACGGCGTGGTGCAGCAGCACGACATCCGCGCCCGCCTCGTCGAAGACCTGGTGCGCGTGCGCGGCCAGCGCGGTGCCGACACCGGACGACCGAGCCGTCTCGGAAACCGCCAGCGACGACAGGTAGCCCACCCGGGAAGCGGCGACCCGGTGCCGGATCCAGCCGGTCTCGTCGGGCATCTGCAGCACGACCATGCCGAGCGGCTGGCCGTAGAGCTCCGCGATCCACACCTGCGGCTCGGGCCGTTCGAGGTGGTGCAGCAGTTCCTTGGTGATCAGCTCCTCGACGCCGGGACGGAGCGTGATCCGGCCGAACTGCGCGTCGTACCGCTGCAATTCCAGCTGCAGCGCGACCGCGGTGGACAGGTCGTCCGGCGTCGCGTGCCGGATGCAGACGCCGGGCGTCGCGTCGGGCCCGGCGGCCATCCGCTGCGCCGGGCGGACCGCGAGGACGCCGACCGGGGCGAAGCCGTGCCGGAGGAGTTCGGTGGCTCCGGCGGTGTCGCGGCTGGGCCGGGAGAGCACCGCGGCGCACTCGGTATCCCCCACTCGGGCGAGGGACCCCAGGTGTTCATCCCATCGAGTGAGCAAAGCGTCGAGGCCGGCGGCCGGATCGGGACCGGCGAGCTGGACCTCCAGCCGGTGCTCGACAAGCGCCCGCCACATCGAGCGGGGGCTGTCCGGGCCGAGTCCGGTACAGGTCGTCAGACCGGCCGCGGTGGTGTCGCCGACCTCGGCGGAAAGCAGGGCGGAATCCCCTCCGACCTCGAAGGGGAGCGGCGCGGGAAGCAGCGCGTCCACCGTGGCGATGCGCGCCGCATGGCCGGTGGCTGTCACGTCGTTGTGCATGCCGCCATTGTCCGCCGGTCCGGGCGGAAAAGACCCCCAGAACACTCCCCGGCCCGGGGGTTCCGGGGCAAACCGGGAGTTTCACTCCTTGGTCCACGCAGGTCAGAGAAGAACGCCCATTGTTAACCCTGGGGTGATCTCCTACTGTCTCGAAAGGGACGCCGGTACGCCCTACGGGGTAAGGTGGCGCCCTCGCCCACACCTGACGTCACGGACGAGCGCGACCGGGCAGCCGGGAAGGAAGGTCGGATGCCGGACAGCAACGCCCATCCCGGTACCGCGCCGGAGGCGATGGGCTCGGGAGGTGCTGGCTCCGCACCGGCCGAAGGCCGCACGGACGAAAGCCGCTTCCGCGTTTACACCTTCTTCGTGCTGGGCCTCGGCCTGCTCGCGGCCTTCGCCGTCGGCGCCTGGCTGCCGTTCCACGGCTCGGCCAAGCTCTGGTGGATCGGCCCGGTGCTCGCGGTCGCGTTCCTGCTCGCCGAACAGCTCGGCATCAACGTCGACGTCCGCAGCGGCATTTCGTGGACCATCTCATTCACCGAGATTCCGCTGGTAATCGGTTTCTTCGTCGCCCCGTTCGAAGTGGTGCTCGCCGCGCATCTCGTGGCGGGCATCGGCACGCTGCTGGCCCGCAAGGTCGCCGGCCGGGTCCTCTACAACGCGGGCGCGTTCCTGCTCGAAATCACCGGCGCGTTCGCCGTCGCCGGGCTCGTGCACCTGGCCATGGGCGGCGGGCCGACCATGCCGTGGGTCGCCGCGCTCGCCGGCACGCTCACCGCGCCGCTGGTCAGCACCCTGCTCGCGCTGGCCGCCGTGCGCGTGCTGCGCCGCCGGATGCGCGTGAGCACCGCGATCCGGCTGACCGGCCGCATCCTCGTGGTCGGATTCGTCAACGCCTCGGTCGGCCTCACCGGCTACCTCGTCATCGCGAGCACTCCGCAGGCCTGGCCGCTGGTGCTGGCGGTGTTCCTCGGCCTGACCGCGCTGTACTGGGCTTATTCCGATCTGCTTCGCGAACAGCGGGACATGGAAGCGCTGTCCGACGTCAGCCTGATGGTCGCGCGGTCCGGCCAGCAGGCGGCAGCACGTCCGGCGAGCCGCGCCGAGGAACTGGTGGGCGGAGTCGACGTGCGCGAATGGGCCACGATCGCCGAGCGGATCAAGGACCAGCTCGCCGCCGGACGCGTCGTGCTCCGGCTGCGGCTCGAGGCCGACGATCCGATGCGCGTCGTGGTCGCGGGCAACGAACTTCCGGCCTCCGACCCGGCCAACGACGACCCGCTGCTGCGCCTGCCCGGCGCGCACGTCCGGCACTTCCGGATCACCGAAGCCAACCCGGACGTCCGCGCGGCGCTGCTGGAACGCAGTGCGCAGGAAGCACTCGTGGTGCCGCTGCGCAGTGCGAACCGGCTGCTCGGCGTCGTCGAAGCACACGACCGGCTCTCCCGCTGGCGCGGCTTCGGCAAGTACGACGTCCAGCTGCTCGGCACGATGGCCAGCCACCTCGCGACGTCGCTCGACAACCGCCGGCTGCTCGCCACGCTCCGCCACGACGCCTACCACGACCCGCTCACCGGGCACCTGAATCGGCCGGGTTTCCAGCAGGTCTCGCGGGATCCGCTGCGCGAATCGGCGGAGGTCGTGGTGCTGCGGATCGACCTCGACGTCTTCTCCACGGTCAGCGACGCGCTCGGCTACTCGTGGGCGGACCGGATGGTCGTCGCCGCGGGCACCCGCATCCGCGGCGCACTCGGCCCGGACGTCCCGCTCGCCCGGCTCGAAGGCGCGTCCTTCGCCGCGCTGCTCGTGGACTGCACGGTCGACGACGCGCATCAGGCGGCCGAACGCCTGCGGGTGCAGCTGTCCGAGCCGTATCCAGTGGACCGGCTTTCCGTCGAGGCCAACGCGATGATCGGCTACGCCAGCTCCGTGGACGACGCTGGCGAAGTCGACGTCGACGGCCTGCTGCAGCGCGCCGACGTCGCGGTCCGGGCGACCCGAGGCGGCGAGGAAGTGCGCGGCTATGTGCCGAGCATGGGACAGATCTTCCTGCGCCGCTTCCAGATGGTCACGCAGTTCCGGCAATCGCTGGAAGACGGCCACGTCTCCGTGCACTACCAGCCGAAGGTGACGCTGCCGAACCGTCAGGTGCAGGGCGTCGAGGCACTCGTGCGCTGGGTGCACCCGGAGTTCGGCCGGCTCGGCCCGGACGAGTTCGTGCCCGCGATCGAAGCGGCCGGCCTGATCGGCGTGCTGACGTCGTTCGTGCTGGAGGAATCGCTGAAGCGCGTGCGCAAGTGGCTCGACGAGGGCCTGCGCATCTCCGCGGCGGTGAACCTCTCGGTGCGGAATCTGTCCGACGACGACTTCCCGGCGAAGGTCCAGCGCGAACTGGAGCGCTTCGACGTGCCGCCGGAACTGCTGACGTTCGAGCTGACCGAGTCCGGCGTGATGTCGGACCCGCAGAAGGCGCTGCCGATCCTGCGCGAGCTGCATTCGCTGGGCATCGTGCTGGCGGTGGACGACTTCGGCACCGGCTATTCGTCGCTCGCGTACCTGCGCCAGCTGCCGGTGGACCAGGTCAAGATCGACAAGAGCTTCGTGCTCGGCATGGGCACGGATCTCGGCGACCTCGCGGTGGTGCGGTCGATCGTCGAGCTCGGTCACTCGCTGGGCCTGACGGTGGTGGCGGAAGGCGTCGAGGAAGACGTGGCGCGCGATCAGCTCGAGGCGATGGGATGTGACGTCGCACAGGGTTATCTGATCTCGCGGCCGCTGCCGGAGGACCGCCTGGAGGCGTGGCTGCAGGCCCGCACGGCGCGCTCGCCGGGGCGGCATTCGGAGACAGTGCTGACCCTGCTGACCTGAGCTTTTGCGGTTAACCGACCCCGGTTGCACGGCCGGGTGAAGCCCCTTGCTAATCTTTCCAAGTCCTCGCGAGAGGCAGGCCCCTTTAGCTCAGTCGGCAGAGCGTCTCCATGGTAAGGAGAAGGTCTACGGTTCGATTCCGTAAAGGGGCTCGCGAGTAGGCGAGCTATGTCTGCGGAAAACGCAGACGTGGCTCGCTTCGCGGCGTCCATCTGGGGGTCGAACCCCCAGACCCCCGCCAGGGGGCAAGCCCCCTGGACCCCCAGGCCGGGTCACCTTGACCTGGTGGGTTGAGGCGGGGTGGGTGTCACGTAGGGCGGTGTAGCTCAGTTGGCAGAGCAAGCGGCTCATAATCGCTGTGTCGCCGGTTCAAGTCCGGCCACCGCTACGCGGTAACGACGGGGCTGGCCCCCGGATCTGAGAGAGAAGGAAACGCTGTGGCTGCCACCGACGTGCGACCCAAGATCACGCTGGCGTGCGAGGAGTGCAAGCACCGCAACTACATCACCAAGAAGAACCGGCGCAACAACCCGGATCGCCTGGAGATGAAGAAGTTCTGCCCGAACTGCGGTACGCACCGGACTCACAAAGAGACCCGCTGACGCAGGCGGTCTTTTACCAGCTTCGAAAAGCCGTCCCGGCCACGCGCCGGGGCGGCTTTTCGCTGTCCGCCTACTGACCAGTTCTGGCACCCGCGCGGGACGGCGCCGCGGTTCGGTTAGCCTTCTTCGCGTGCCTTTGGACCAGTCGTTCACCGGGCGGGAGTACCCGTCGGACAGCAAGTACTTCGTGAGCCGGGAGAAGATCCGCGAGTTCGCCGACGCGATCGGGGACCCGAACCCGGTGTACCGCGACCCGGAGGCGGCCCGCGCGGCCGGCCACCCGGACGTGCTCGCGCCGCCCACCTTCCTCACCATCCTCAACCTGCCGAAGATCAACGGCATCGTGACCGACCCCGCGCTCGGCCTCGACTACTCCCGGATGGTCCACGGCGACCAGGGCTTCCGCTACGAGCGCCCGGTGCACGCCGGCGACGAGCTGGAGATCTCGGCCAAGATCGAAGCGATCATGGCGAGGGCGGGCAACGACTTCATCAACCTCCGCGCGGAAATCACCGACGCGGACGGCAAACTCGTGTGCACGACGCGGGCGCAGCTCGTGGTGCGGGGGGCGGAAGCGTGAACATCGGCGACGAACTGCCTCCGCTGGAGGTCCGCATCACGCGCGACCAGCTGGTCCGCTACGCCGGGGCCTCGCTCGACTTCAACCCGATCCACTGGAACGAGAACTTCGCGACCAAGGTCGGCCTCCCGGACGTGATCGCGCACGGCATGCTCACCATGGCCCTGTCCGGCCGCATCGTCACCGACTGGCTCGGCGACCCGGCCCGCCTCGTGGACTTCAGCACGCGCTTCACCCGCCCGGTCGTGGTGCCGGACAACGACGAGGGCGCGCTGGTCGAGGTCACCGGAAAGGTCGGAGCCCTGACGGACGAGGGCCTGGCCCGGATCGACCTGACGGTGAAGTTCGAGGGCAAGACCGTACTGGGCAAACCGCAAGCCCTCGTCCGCCCCTGACGCCGCCTGACGCCACGGGCCGCGAGGCTTGCGTTCCTGCGAAAAGTCCGTGAGGGGAACCCTGAGGGACTCTGATTCCCTCAGGGTTCCCCTCACGGACCTCGGTGCCGCGCGCCAGACTCGTGGATGGGGTGAGAACCCCGGGCTGCGGCATCAGTGCACGCCCAGCACTGACTCCACCGCCCCGGCCATCCCGGCTTCGCCCCGTGCGTTCGGGTGCAGCGCCGCGGCCGAGGAGGTCGGGACCACTCCCTCGACCCACTTCACGTCCGAGTTCGCGCAGACGTCGTGCCCCTTGCTCGGCTCGGCCGTGTCCGCGAACCCGGCGTCGTGAGACTTGGCCTGGTCGGACAGGGCGTCGTTGAGCTTCCCGAGCGCGTCCCGCAGATACGCCACATCACCGCTGCCCAGCGGAAGGACCGGCCAGCAGCCGTCGCCGTCCGGGAGGACCGTCGGGTAGCCGACGACCACCACGCGCGCCTTCGGGGCTTTCTTGTGGATCTGATCGAGCGCGGTGCCGACCTTCTTCGCGGTGTCGCTGATGCGGTCGGCCAGCTGGTCTTTGCCGCCCGCGGTGAGCCGGTCCTTGCACGGCGAGGCGCTTTCGTGGGCGGTCACGCAGGACTGCGCCAGTGCGATGAATCCCACATCGTTGCCGCCGATGCCCAGGGTGACCAGCGTCGTGTCCGCGGTGACCGAGTCGAACTGCGGCGGGTTCGAGCCCTTGCGCGTCGACTGGGTGTCGCTCAAGTCGTCCGTCGTCGCGCCACTGCAGCTGACGTCCACGAACTTCGCCGGCTTCAGCTTCGCGGACACCAGGTGCGGATAGTTGTTGTCCGAGCGCGCGCATCCGGCCGGCGAGCCTGACTGCTTCCCGGTGCGCGGCGCCGACGTGTACGAGTCGCCGAGTGCGACGTACCGGCCGCTGCCGCCGCCGGTGTCCGCGCCGGACGGCGGCGCGGTCGACGAGTCGTGCTTCGACTTGTAGTAGCCGACGGCCAGCAACGCCCCCACGACAACGAGGACGAGCAACCCGCATCCACCGCTCTTGTTAGCCCCCACTCGACCGTTCTACCGGTCCCGCCCCGCGCCGACGACCCGCTTACGGGTGATCACGCAAAGACAGCACCGTGCAGTTCGCCTGCCAGCTCCAGCGCGTGCGGGACGGTTTCGGCCACATAGTGCAGATCGACCAGCGCCTCGGTGATGCCGTCGGCTTCGGCGGCCTTGAGCTGACCTGCGACGTCCTCGACGGTCGCGACCTTCGAACCCGGCGTCGGGTTGATCCGCAGCACCCGGCGCAGCGACTCCGGATCCCGCCCCGCCTTCTCCGCGGATTCGACGACCACCGCCCACTTCTGGCGCAGCATCGGGATCGGAAGCCCGGCGGGCAACCAGCCGTCGGCGATCCGGCCGACGCGCCGCAGCGCCGCGTCCGACGCCCCGCCCAGCAGCACCGGCGGGCCGGGCCGCTGCATCGGACGGAGGCCGATCAGGGAGTCCGGGATGTCCCAGCGTTCGCTCTGGTGCCCGGCGGGGTCCGCGGTCCACAGCGTCCGCAGCACCTCGACCAGCTCGGCCAGCCGCGCGCCGCGGTGCTCCCACGGCACCCCGGCGGCGGTGTACTCGTCGCGAAGCCAGCTGAGCCCGAGGCCGACGTCGAGCCGGCCGCCGGACAGCAGGTCCAGCGACGTGAGGGAGCGCGCCAGCAGCACCGGCGAGTAGAGCGGGCCGTTGAGAGTGCTCGACCCCAGCCGCGCGGACTCCGTCGAGTTCGCCGCGATGGTGAGCGCCAGCAGTGGATCGACGAAGCGGACGAACTCCGGCGGGTACGGCCGTTCGGGTGTTCCGGACGGGTAATAGGTCTTGGGGGAGACCGGGGTCAGGACCCGGTCGCCGACCCACAGCGAGGCGAAGCCGATGCGCTCGGCTTCGGTGGCGAAGCCGGCGATGGCGGAGGGGTCGGCGAGCTTGCCGTACTGCGGCAGCGCCAGTCCGAGCCGGAAGGTGGTCACCGGGTCTCCTGTGTTTGATTGCCACGGCTCCGCCGTGGCGGCGAGATCGCCTCAAGCCGATTTCTTCCCTCCCGATTCGCTCGGCCTGGGGGCCGAGCGAATCGCTCAGTCCAGAAATCGGCGCGATCTCGCGGTCCTGGTTTGCTTGGCGGACAACTAAGATCATCTTTGGTCAAGCCGGTCTTGGCTGCCTGGCGGGGAAATGCGTGGCGAACTCGGCCATTTTGGTTGCCTCGCCAGGAATCCGGGGCGATCGCGAAGGCGGGCTGCCCGGCGAGCGAGAGGGGCTCGGCGGTGGCTTCGCGATTAATCGGATTTCGGTGCACGCGCTTATATTGGCACGTTCGGGTGATCTTCGCCGTGGGGTCCGGGAACCTGCCCGAGAGTGCCGGAACGGTCGTCCCGGGGGCGCCGCGCGGGCGTCGAGGGGGCTGGGTTGCAAGGCAACATCCGGCTTGCCGTAGACTTCGGAACTCGGAACGCACTACGGTCATCCCCGCCGGATGGTGGGGACGATGGAATGCGTCCTCCGGAGCCAGGGTGACCGGGCTCCACAGGGGTGTAGCTCAATTGGCAGAGCAGCGGTCTCCAAAACCGCAGGTTGCAGGTTCAAGTCCTGTCACCCCTGCGTACGGGAACTGGTGGAGCGGAGGAGTGGTCGTGAGCGACAGCGACGCCAGCGGCGAGCACGAGCAGGACGATTCGGGCAAGCAGTCCGGAGTCGAATCCCGCCCGGTGTCCGCCGCGGCTCGACGCGAACGCCGCGCTTCCGCTCGGCCGGCAGGCAAGTCCGAGGCACGGCCGGGCTCGACCCGTCCGTCCGGCAAGGCGGGCGACAAGGTCGCGAAGCCCGCCGACGCCAAGGGCGCGCCGACCCCTAAGCGGGACCGGAAGGCGAAGAAGGCCTCGGTGTTCGCCCGGTTCACGCGGTTCATCCGCGAGGTCTGGGCCGAGCTGCGCAAGGTCATCTGGCCCAACCGCAAGCAGATGGTCACCTACACCGCCGTCGTGCTGGTGTTCGTGGTGTTCATGGTGGCCCTCGTGAGCGGCCTCGACCTCGGCTTCAAGGAGCTGGTCGGGCTGGTCTTCGGCTGACGCCCGACGGGCGCGCCACCGCGCTGGCCGGGCCCCGGTCCGGCCCGGCAAGCGATCAACTGAGAGGACGGAACGTGACCTCCGACAACGGCACCGAAGCCGGTCGCGACCTGACCGAGCTTTCCGACGAGCAGGTGCAGACGGCACCCGGCGACGAGGAGTCCGCCGAGTCCGTCGAGGTGCCCGTCGCCGAGGACGAGGTCGCCGCCGCCACCGACGAGTCCGAGGAATCGGACGACGACGCCGACGTGACCGAGCCCGCCCCCGAGGCGGACGACCCGGTCGCCGCGCTGCGCGCCGAGCTCAAGGCCGCGCCGGGCGAGTGGTACGTCGTGCACTCGTACGCCGGTTACGAGAACAAGGTCAAGACCAACCTCGAGACGCGTACCCAGACCCTGGACGTCGAGGACTACATCTTCCAGATCGAGGTTCCGACCGAAGAGGTCACCGAGATCAAGAACGGCCAGCGCAAGCAGGTGCAGCGCAAGGTGCTGCCCGGCTACATCCTGGTCCGGATGGACCTCAACGACCAGTCGTGGAGCGCGGTGCGCAACACCCCGGGCGTCACCGGGTTCGTCGGGGCCACCTCGCGGCCGTCGCCGCTGACCGTGGACGAGGTGCTGAAGTTCCTCGCCCCGCAGGTCGAGAAGGAAGCACCGGCCAAGGCAGCCAAGGGCGGGGAATCCGCCGCGGCCGCGACGTCCGGCGCGCCCGCCGTCGAGGTCGACTTCGAGGTCGGCGAGTCGGTCACCGTCATGGACGGCCCGTTCGCCACGCTGCCCGCCACGATCTCCGAGGTCAACGTCGACGGGCAGAAGCTGAAGGTCCTGGTGTCGATCTTCGGCCGGGAGACCCCGGTCGAGCTCTCGTTCAGCCAGGTCTCCAAGATCTGACGGCCGGGCCATCCCGGTCGGCAGTCCCCGCGTACTGGCAGGTGTGCGGGGGACTCACGTCAGTTAAGAAGGACACAAGGTAATGCCACCCAAGAAGAAGAAGCTTGCGGCGATCATCAAGCTGCAGATCAAGGCGGGTGCGGCCAACCCCGCGCCGCCGGTCGGCCCGGCGCTGGGTCAGCACGGCGTCAACATCATGGAGTTCTGCAAGGCCTACAACGCCGCGACCGAGTCGCAGCGCGGGGACGTCGTCCCGGTCGAGATCTCCGTCTACGAAGACCGGTCGTTCGACTTCAAGCTGAAGACGCCGCCGGCCGCCAAGCTGCTGCTCAAGGCCGCAGGCGTGGAGAAGGGCTCCGGCGAGCCGCACAAGACCAAGGTCGCCAAGGTCACCTGGGACCAGGTCCGCGAGATCGCGAAGACCAAGGAGACCGACCTCAACGCGCACGACATCGACCAGGCCGCGAAGATCATCGCCGGTACTGCCCGCTCCATGGGCATCACGGTCGAGTAATTGCTTCAGCCTCGCTGAAGCAAGACCCGTGGGAGAGCCAGGTGCTGGCTCGTCACCACACTGATCCACTGACTTACTAAGGACAGAAGCATGACCAAGCACAGCAAGGCCTACCGCCAGGCCAGCGAGCTGATCGACAAGGCGCGCCTCTACGCGCCGCTCGAGGCCGTGAAGCTGGCGAAGGAGACCTCCAAGACGAAGATGGACGCGACCGTCGAGGTCGCGATGCGTCTCGGGGTCGACCCGCGCAAGGCCGACCAGATGGTCCGCGGCACCGTGAACCTGCCGCACGGCACCGGTAAGACCGCCCGCGTCATCGTCTTCGCCGTCGGCGACAAGGCCGCCGAGGCCGAAGCCGCCGGCGCGGACGCGGTCGGCACCGACGAACTGATCGAGCGCATCCAGGGTGGCTGGCTCGACTTCGACGCCGCGATCGCGACGCCGGACCAGATGGCCAAGGTGGGCCGCATCGCCCGCATCCTCGGCCCGCGCGGCCTCATGCCGAACCCGAAGACCGGCACGGTGACCCCCGCGGTCGAGAAGGCCGTGAAGGACATCAAGGGCGGCAAGATCAACTTCCGCGTCGACAAGCAGGCGAACCTGCACCTGGTGATCGGCAAGGCGTCGTTCGACATCGAGAAGCTGGTGGAGAACTACGCGGCCGCGCTGGACGAGATCCTGCGCGCCAAGCCGTCGTCGGCCAAGGGCCGCTACGTCAAGAAGATCACCTTCACCACCACGATGGGCCCGGGCATCCCGGTCGACCCGGCGCGGACCCGCAACCTCCTCACCGAGGACGCGGCGGTCTGAGTCGCACATCACGCGAAAGGGTGGTCACGCTTCGTGCGTGGCCACCCTTTTTTCGTGTCTCATGGACGTATGCCAACGACGTTCATCGCCCCCGACGGGCTCCAGCTGAGCTACACCGTCTGGGAGGGCGACGGACGGCACCGGCGGCCCGTCGTGCTGCACCACGGTTTCGCCGCCGACTCCCAGGTGAGCTGGGTCAACCCCGGAGTCGTGGACGCGCTGGTCAAGGCGGGCTTCACGGTGATCGCGCTGGACGCGCGCGGGCACGGCGAGTCGGAGAAGCCGCACGACCCGGCGGCCTACGGCGAGGACATCATGGCCGCGGACCTGACCGCGCTGTTCGACGAACTCGGCCTCGAAGAGGTCTGCCTGGCGGGCTATTCGATGGGCGCGATCGTCTCGCTCCTGGTGGCTACGCGTGACCGGCGGGTCCGCTGCCTCGCGGTCGGCGGGGTCGGAGCGGGCATCGTGGACTTCGGCGGCGTGGACGCCCGGGTGGTCAACCGAAGCCAGATCGCGGCGGGGTTGCTGGCCGAAGACCGGTCGGAGGTGCCCTCGGCGGCGCGCCCGTTCCGCCGGCTGGCCCGCCGGGCGGGCGCGGACGTCGAAGCGCTGGCCGCGGTCATGCACGCGACCCCGCACGGCCCGATGCGGCTGTCGAACCTCTCGGCGGCGACGCTGATCCTGGCCGGAGAGTCGGACGAGCTGGCGACGCAGCCGGAGCGCCTCGCGGCGGGGATCGCGGGCGCGCGGCTGGTGCGGGTTCCGGGGAACCACATGGAAGCGGTGGCGCACCCGGCTTTCGCGGCGTCGCTGGTGGACTTCTTCGCGTACTCGGACACGGGGGAGACCCGGTTGCCGATCAGCTCGCCTGCCTGACGGCGGTCAGCCCGGGGTAGAGGTCGCGGTCGGCGGCGCGCATTTCTCCGGTCCGCGTTGGTGTCCGGAGATCAGCCACTGTCCTTTTTCGACCTGCTTGACGGTGAAGTCGCCGAGCGCCGGGCCGCCGGTGATGGGGAAGTCGCACGACTTGATGACCACGTCCTCGCCCGGCGGCCATCCGGAACGCTTCGAGATCGACTCGGCGTAGGCGTCGACCGAACCGGGCGCGCGGTCGAGCCGGTCGTGCAGGCCTTGGACCGCCGCGGCACAGTCGGTGAAGCCGAGGTCAGTCGCGAACTTCAGTTGCGTGGCCTGGTCGAAAAGGCCGCAGACGTGGTCGACCATGCTCTTCTGCCCGGGACCGTGCTGCGCGATGCCGTCGTAGACGCGGCGGACCGATTCGTACGGCGAGGCCGTCGTGAGGATCTGGTTCGTGTGGTAGGTCCCGCCGCCCTCGGCGGCGATCTGGGCCGAGGTTTTGCCGTCGTCGCTGGGGAAGATCTGGTGGTAGCCCCAGTTGATCAGGATGCCCAGGATCACCAGGGCGATCACCCAGCCCAGGATTTTCCCGCCGAGGCGTTTCACCCAGCGCGGCACCGGGCGGCGGTTGCGCGGCGGTTCCTCGTACGCGGTCAGTGCGCCCGGCTGGTTCGGCGGCGCTGGCGGCTGGCCGCCGGCGAGCGGCTGCGGCTGACGGTTGCCCGCCGGGACCAAGCCCGCGTCGGGCACGGGAGCCGGTTCAGTGCCCTGCTGGGATTGGGTGAACCTCAGGTACTCCTGGAACCGCTGGAATTCCTGGAACTGGCGCAGCTGCTCGGGATCCAGCTGCTGCGGCTCGGCCGAGCCGCTCGGCTGCGGGAGATTCGGAGCGGGCGTTCGCGGCGCGACCTCGGCCCCGCCGGGTTGCGGAAGCGCGGGCGGCTGAGCCGAGGACTCACCCGAACCGGGAGACGGGGTTTCTTCCGGCTTTCCGTGATCACGCTGTTCCGCCACGTCACCAATGATGCCCGCTCCGCCGCGATTTCCCGAGACTGCCCTGGTTCTCGCAGCTCAGGAAGGGGGTGCCCGCGAACGCCGCGAAGCCCTCCCGTATGCTGGTCGACGGTTCTACCAAAGACCGCTGGTTTTCTCCGGATTCCCGGGGAACGAAGGTTCCGCAGTACGGCGGACGGCCTGCGCAGGAGGAACGAGGCTCACACCCCGGTCGCGAGACCGGGCAACGCCCCGCGTCTGCTGCGCGTGGGCGTTTTTGTCGTTCGGAGGCGCCTCCGACATGGCCAGTGGTGACACTAGCCAAGAGAGGAGGCGACCATGGCGAAGCCCGACAAGGTGGCGGCCGTCGCCGAGATCGCGGAGAGCTTCCGCAGCAGCTCGGCCACCGTCGTTACCCAGTACACCGGCCTCTCCGTGACTCAGCTGTCCCAGCTGCGCCGCGCTCTCGGCACCAGTGCCAAGTACCGGGTCGCGAAGAACACCCTCGTCAAGCGTGCCGCTGAGGACGCCGGTCTCGAGGGCGTCGAGGACCTGTTCGTCGGCCCGACCGCGATCGCCTTCGTGCAGGGCGAGGCAGTCGACGCCGCGAAGGCACTTCGCGACTTCGCGAAGGACAACAACGCGCTTGTCATCAAGGGCGGCTACATGGACGGCCGCGCGCTGTCCGTGGACGAGATCTCCAAGATCGCTGATCTCGACAGCCGTGAGGTGCTGCTCTCCAAGGCGGCGGGCGCGTTCAAGGCGAAGCTTTCCCAGGCCGCCGCGCTGTTCCAGGCGCCGGCGTCCCAGGTTGCCCGCCTGGCTGCCGCGCTGGAGGAGAAGCAGCGCAACGCCACCGGTACCGAAGCAGCCGAAGCACCCGCCGAGAGCTGAACCACCCCACCCCGAACGTTTTAGTTCGTTTTTCTGAGAGGAAGCCATCATGGCGAAGCTGAGCACCGCCGAGCTGATCGACGCCTTCAAGGAGCTGACCCTCCTCGAGCTGTCGGACTTCGTGAAGGAGTTCGAAGAGGTCTTCGACGTCACCGCCGCCGCCCCGGCCGCCGTTGTCGCGGCCGCCCCGGGCGCCGCTCCGGCCGAAGCCGCCGCGGAGCAGGACGAGTTCGACGTCATCCTCGACTCGGCCGGCGACAAGAAGATCCAGGTCATCAAGGTCGTCCGCGAGGTCGTCTCCGGTCTGGGCCTGAAGGAGGCCAAGGAGCTGGTCGAGGCCGCTCCGAAGGCGCTCCTGGAGAAGGTCGACAAGGAGGCCGCCGAGGCCGCCAAGGAGAAGCTCGAGGCCGCTGGCGCCAAGATCTCCATCAAGTGATCCCGGGCGCGCAAGCGCCTGCGTCACCTCGAAAGGGGCGGACACCCGACACGGGTGCCCGCCCTTTTTGCTGTCCGGAACAAAAAAGACGCACAGTCGCCGAACGGCCCGCGAGCGCTCTCGTTCAGGTGAACAAACTGTTCACCGGACGGCCTCGGGTCACCCCCTGTTTGCCGCGTTTCCGCCGGTTAACCCATCGGGATGAGCGCCGGTCGGCCATCTGGATCTGCGCCCGAACGTGACGTGCACTACCGTGCTGCCAGCGGTCGCCGTACTGGATCCCCGGCACGTGAGACGTGCACGGGGGCTGGCCAGAGAACAAAACTGGTGAGTAACCTGTTCGCGCTCAGCTCGTTGCACCTGGTTGAAGCGGAGTTCGCCGCGCGAGCTCCGCCGCTGCCAGCGGTGACGGGGCGGCGGTGCGCGACGACGCGGAACAGCTCCTGGAGGTGCGATGGGTGCCGAGGTGGTCATCGAAGGTCTGACGAAGTCCTTCGGAAAGCAGACCATCTGGCGGGACGTGACGCTGACCCTGCCTCCCGGCGAGGTCTCGGCGATGCTCGGCCCGTCCGGAACCGGCAAGTCCGTGTTCCTGAAGTCGATGATCGGCCTGCTCAAGCCGGACCGCGGACGGTGCGTCATCAATGGCGTCGACATCGTCACCTGCTCCGAGCACAAGCTGTACGAGATCCGGAAGCTCTTCGGCGTCCTGTTCCAGGACGGCGCGCTGTTCGGCTCGATGAACCTCTTCGACAACGTGGCCTTCCCGCTGCGGGAGCACACGAAGAAGTCCGAGACCGAGATCCGCCGGATCGTGCTCGAGAAGCTCGAGATCACCGGCCTCGCCGGCGCGGACAAGAAGCTCCCCGGCGAGATCTCCGGCGGTATGCGCAAGCGCGCCGGCCTCGCCCGCGCCCTCGTGCTGGACCCGGAGATCATCCTGGTCGACGAGCCGGACTCGGGTCTCGACCCGGTCCGCACGACCTACATCTCGCAGCTCTTCCTCGACGTCAACGCCCAGATCGACGCGACGTTCCTGATCGTGTCGCACAACATCAACCTCGCCCGCACGGTGCCGGACAACCTCGGCATGCTGTTCCGCAAGGAACTCGTCATGTTCGGCCCGCGCGAGGTGCTGCTGACCAGCGACGAACCGGTGGTCGAGCAGTTCCTCAACGGCCGCAAGCTCGGCCCGATCGGCATGTCCGAGGAGAAGGACAGCGCCCAGATGGCCCGCGAGCAGGCCGAGGCCGAGGCGGGCCACGGCGACGTGCTCAACGAGGACGTGCGCGGCGTCGTGCCGCAGATGCAGGTCAGCCCGGGCGTGCCGGAGCGCGGCGGGGCCAAGCGCCGGATGGACCGCGTGATGCGGATCCTGCACACGCTCCCGGCGGCGGCGCAGGAGGGGATCATCGAATCCCTCACCCCCGAGCAGCAGCGGCACTACAACGTGCGGCCCAACCCCGGTGCCTTCCACCACCAGGCGGGCCCCGAGGACACCCAGCAGCTGCCCCCGGTCAACGCGCCGGGTCCGGTGCCGAACCAGCACCAGGGACAGCTTCCCGCCGACCAGGTCGCGCAGATTCCGGGCGCGGACCGCCGGTCGCCCCGGCACGGGCAGGGTGGCGCGTGACCACCAGCACGGCCAAGATCCCCGGCTACGGAATGCTGCGGGAGACCGGGAACCTCTTCGCGCTCGGCCTCGACATCATCCGCGGCATCTTCCAGCGCCCGTTCCAGTTCCGCGAGTTCATCCAGCAGGCCTGGTTCGTCGCGAGCGTGACGATCCTGCCGACCGCGCTCGTCGCGATCCCGTTCGGCGCGGTCATCTCGCTGCAGTTCGGCGCGCTCGCCCGCCAGCTCGGCGCGCAGTCCTACACCGGTGCCGGTTCGGTGCTGGCGACCGTGCAGCAGGCCAGTCCGCTGGTCACCGCGCTGCTGGTGGCCGGTGCGGGAGGAAGCGCGGTCTGTGCTGATATTGGCGCGCGGACCATCCGCGAGGAGATCGACGCGATGGAGGTGCTGGGCGTCTCCGCGGTCCAGCGCCTGATCGTGCCCCGCACGCTCGCCATGATGCTCGTCGCGCTTCTGCTCAACGGCATGGTCAGCGTCATCGGCGTGCTCGGCGGCTACTTCTTCAACGTCGTGCTCCAGGGCGGCACCCCGGGCGCGTACCTGTCCAGCTTCTCCGCGCTCGCGCAGCTGCCCGACCTCTGGGTCGGCGAGATCAAGGCGCTGATCTTCGGCTTCATCGCCGCGGTCGTGGCGGCCTATCGCGGCCTGCACCCGAGCGGCGGTCCGAAGGGCGTCGGCGACGCGGTGAACCAGTCGGTGGTCATCACGTTCCTGCTGCTGTTCGTGGTGAACTTCGTGATCACGCTGATCTACCTGCAGCTCGTGCCCGGAAAGCTGGACTGACCATGACGTTCCTTTCGGGGGCGAAGCGGATCGCCAACCGCCCGCTGGAAACCCTGGACACGCTCGGCGACCAGATGTCGTTCTACGGCCGGGCTCTGCTGTGGACGCCGCGCACGCTGCGCCGCTACACCAAGGAAGTGCTGCGGCTGCTGGCCGAGGTGAGCTTCGGCTCCGGCTCGCTCGCGGTCATCGGCGGCACGGTCGGCGTGATGGTCGGCCTGACGCTGTTCACCGGTGTCCTCGTCGGCCTGCAGGGCTACTCGGCGCTGAACTCGATCGGCACCTCGGCCTTCACCGGCTTCCTCACCGCGTTCTTCAACACCCGTGAGATCGCGCCGCTGGTGGCCGGGCTGGCGCTGTCGGCGACGGTCGGCGCGGGCTTCACCGCGCAGCTCGGCGCGATGCGGATCTCCGAGGAGATCGACGCGCTCGAGGTGATGGGCGTGCCGAGCCTCCCGTACCTGGTGACCACGCGGATCATCGCCGGGTTCGTGGCGGTGATCCCGCTGTACATCATCGGCCTGCTGAGCTCGTACCTCGCCTCGCGGCTGGTCGTTATCTATATCTACGGACAATCCGCGGGTACCTACGACCATTACTTCGACCTGTTCCTACCACCGCAAGACGTGCTCTATTCGTTCATCAAGGTGCTGATCTTCAGCGTTTTGATCATTCTTTCGCACTGTTACTTCGGGTACCGGGCCACCGGCGGTCCGGCCGGGGTGGGCGTGGCCGTCGGCCGCGCGGTGCGGCTTTCCATCGTCACGGTTTCGGTCGTGAACTTCTTCATCGGTTTCGCGATTTGGGGAACCGACGTCACGGTGAGGATTGCGGGATGACCACACTACGGCGCAGGTTGCTCGGCCTGCTGCTGGTGGCGGTGCTCGTCGGCGGGATCGCGCTCAGCATCGCGATGTACGACAAGGCGTTCAGCAAGTTCGTCACCGTGAAGCTCGACGCGGGCCACATCGGCAACCAGCTGCTCAAGCAGTCGGACGTGAAGGTCCGCGGATTGATCGTCGGTTCGGTGCAGGACATCAAGGCGACCGAGAACGGCGCGGAACTGACGCTGGCGATGGACCCGGAGTCGGTGAAGCTGATTCCGGAGAACGTGTCCGCGCGATTCCTGCCGAAGACGTTGTTCGGCGAACGCTATGTGTCGCTGCAGATTCCGCAGGACCCTTCGAGCAAGACGCTTTCCCAGGGCGACGTGATCACCCAGGACCGCACTTCCGGCGCGGTCGAACTGGACCAGGCGCTCGAACACCTGATGCCGGTGCTGCAGGCGGTGCAGCCGCAGAAGCTGTCCAGCACGCTCACCGCGATCTCGACCGCGCTGCAGGGCCGGGGCAAGCCGCTCGGCGAGACGCTTTCGCAGCTCGGCCAGTACATCGGCGACCTGAACCCGCACGAGCCGGAACTGCAGCACAACCTGCAGGCGCTCGCGGAGTTCTCCGGCCACCTGAGCAACGCGACGCCGGATCTGGTGCAGAGCCTGGACAACCTGAGCACGACCACCCGCACCGTGGTGGCCGAGCAGGGGAACCTGTCGAGCCTGTACGGCAACCTCACCACGGCGTCGCAGGACCTGCAGTCGTTCCTGGAGGCGAACTCGCAGAACCTCATCAGCCTCGCCAGCACCGCGCGGCCGACCGCCGAACTGCTCGCCAAGTACTCGCCGGAATACCCGTGCGTGCTGAAGCAGATGGCGAAGGTCGTGCCGGTCGCGGACGCGGCGCTGGGCAAGTACAACGGCAAGCCCGGCCTGAACGCCACCATCGAGATCGTCGTGAACCGCGGGCCGTACAAGCCGGGCGAGGAGCCGAGGTTCGAGGACAAGCGCGGTCCGCGCTGCTACGACCTCAACCCCGCGCCGGACCCGTTCCCGCAGCAACCGCCGGACGGTCCGTTCAAGGACGGCACCAAACAGGGCGCGGCTCCGAAGACCGTCGGCGAGGGCCTGAACCCGGCCAACTTCAAGGCGGACGCGGCCGGGGCCAACGGCGGCGGCACGTCGGGCGGCAACCCGGTCAACACCGCGGCTGAGAACGACTTCCTCGCCGCGCTGGTCGGCCCGGAGACGGGGATGTCGCAGAGCCAGTTCCCGGGCTGGGGCTCGCTGCTCGTCGGCCCGCTCTACCGGGGCACGGAGGTGACGGTCAAGTGAGGGGACTCGCCGCACCGCTGATCAAGCTGACCATCTTCGTGGTGGTCACGGTCCTGTTCACGACCGTGCTCGGCATCAGCATCGCGAACATCAACACCACCAGCACCAGCGCCTACTCCGCGCGCTTCACCGACGCCACGCTCCTGCTGCCCAACGACGACGTGCGCATCGCGGGCGTCCGGGTCGGACAGGTCAAGGACGTGAAGATCGTCGACAAGCGCCAGGCGCAGGTGGACTTCGAGGTCGACTCGGGACGCAAGCTCCCGGCGGGCGTCACCGCGCAGATCAAGTTCCGCAACCTGGTCGGCCAGCGCTACGTCTCGCTCGGCGAGGGCGACGACACCAGCGGCGCGACGCTCAAGCCGGGCGAATCGATCCCGCTCGAGCGCACCACGCCCGCGCTGGACCTGACCGAGCTGTTCAACGGCTTCAAGCCGCTGTTCACCGCGCTGAACCCGGCTGATGTGAACAAGCTGTCGTACGAGGTCATCCAGGTCCTGCAGGGCGAGGGCGGCACGGTGCAGAGCCTGCTGTCGCACACCGCTTCGCTGGCCACCACGATCGCGAACAAGGACCAGGTGATCGGCGAGGTCATCGACAACCTCAACTCGGTCCTCGACACGGTCAACCAGCACACCCCGCAGCTCAACGACCTGATCGTGAAGCTGCAGCAGCTGGTGTCCGGCCTCGCCGCGGACCGCAAGCCGATCGGCGACGCGATCGACGGGCTGGGCAACCTGGCCACCACGACCGCCGGGCTGCTGACCGACGCGCGGGCTCCGCTGAAGGACGACATCGCGGCCCTTGGCAAGCTCACCACGAACCTGAACCAGAACGAACCGCTCGTCGAGCACTTCATCCAGTTCATGCCGAAGAAGGTCAGCGCGCTCACCCGCACCGCCGACTACGGCTCGTGGTTCAACTTCTACGCGTGCGAGATGACGGGGACGGTCGGCGCGCCGCCGCTGCTGCCGAACACGAACTTCACGCTCTTGCCGACGAACCGGGACAGGTGCAAGGGATGAAGTCCTTCCAGAAACGCAACCCGATCCCGATCGCGCTGGTCGGCATCGCGGTCATGGCGCTCGGCCTCGTCGCCGCGATGAACTCCGAGGACCTGCCGGTGATCGGCGGCGGCACCACCTACAGCGCGGACTTCTCCGAAGCCGCCGGGCTGCAGAAGGACAACGACGTGCGGATCGCCGGCGTGAAGGTCGGCAAGGTGTCCGACATCAAGCTGGACGGCGCGTCGGTCAAGGTGTCGTTCAAGGTCAAGGACGCCTGGATGGGCGACAAGACCACGGCGGCGATCAAGATCAAGACGCTGCTCGGCCAGAAGTACCTCGCGCTCGACCCGCAGGGCAACGGCAACCTCGACCCCGGCGCGCCGATCCCGCGCGACCGCACGATGTCGCCCTACGACGTGCTCGACGCGTTCCGCGGCCTGTCGCAGACGGTCGACGCGATCGACACGAACCAGCTGTCGAAGAGCTTCGAGGCGATCACCCAGACGTTCTCGAACACTCCGCAGGACGTGAAGGGCGCGCTGTCCGGGCTGTCGAAGCTGTCGGACACGATCGCCAAGCGTGATTCGCAGCTGGCGAACCTGCTGGCCAACACGCGCCAGGTGTCGCAGACGCTGGTCGACCGCGACGCCGAGGTGCAGAAGCTGATCACCGACGGCAACCAGCTGCTCGACGAGATCGGCAAGCGCGAGCAGGCGATCAAGACGCTGCTGGAAGGTTCGAAGCAGCTGTCGACGCAGTTGCAGGGCCTGGTCGACGACAACGACGGCCAGCTGAACCCGGTGCTCACCCAGCTCGACCAGCTCACGTCGATGCTGCAGCGCAACCAGGATTCGCTGGCACAGGGAATCCAGAAGTTCGCCCCGTTCATCCGGGTCTTCAACAACACGATCGGCACCGGGCACTGGTTCGACAACTACATCTGCGGCCTGGTGCTTCCCTCGGTCGGCCCGCTCAATCCGGAGGGGTGCAACTCCAAATGACCGACACCCGCTTCGGCCAGTCGCTCACCCGCGGCTTCACGATCGCGATCGTGCTCGCGCTCGTGGTCGCGGGCGCGCTCTGGTGGACCCTCAAGGACGCCGGCCGCAACCACCTGACCGCGTACTTCGCCGGCGCCGTCGGCCTCTACGAGGGCAACAGCGTCCGGATGCTCGGCGTGGACATGGGCACGGTGACCAAGATCCAGCCGATGGGCAACCAGGTCCGGGTCGACCTCGAATACGACCGCTCGGTCGCGGTGCCCGCCGACGCGAAGGCGCTGATCGTGTCGCCGTCGCTGGTCAGCGACCGCTACATCCAGCTCGCCCCGGCCTACACCGGCGGCCCGCGCATCTCCGACGGCGCGACGATCGGCCTCGACCGCACCGAGGTGCCGCTGGAGGTCGACCAGCTCGCCGCCAGCCTGGCGAAGGTCAGCGAGACGCTCGGACCCAACGGGGCCAACAAGAACGGCTCGCTCTCGGACCTGCTGAACACCGCGGCGAACAACCTCGACGGCAACGGCAAGGCGCTGCACGACACGATCACCAAGCTCGGGCAGGCGTCCGGCACGCTGGCGGGCAACAAGGACGACCTCTTCCAGACGGTGCAGAACCTCGGCAAGTTCTCCCAGTCGCTGGCCAACAGCGACGGCCAGGTGCGCCAGTTCGAGAGCCAGCTCGCCGACGTGAGCGGATTCCTGGCCGGGGAGAAGGACAATCTCGCCCAGACCGTGCAGCAGCTGGGCACCACGCTGCAGTCGGTGCAGGGCTTCATCGAACGCAACCGCGGCCGGTTGAAGTCCAATGTGGACAAACTGGCCAGCGTGACCAAGGTGCTGGTGGACCAGCGCAGCTCGCTCGCCGAGATCCTCGACGTCGCGCCGGTCGCGCTCTCCAACATCGTCGGCGTCTACAACGGCTCGTCCGGCACGCTCGACGCGCGGCCGAACCTCAACGAGCTGACCCAGCCGCCGCTGGTGATGGTCTGCAGCCTGCTCAAGCAGACCTCGGTGACCAAGCAGCTGCTCGGCAACGCCTGCGACGGCATCGCGAAGGTGGTCGACGGCGTGGTTCCGCTCCCGTCCACCGCGCAGGTGTTGCAGGCGATGCAGAACGGCCAGCTGCCGCCGCTGCCGCTCCCGCTGCAGGGCCAGGTCTACGGGACGCAGGGGAGCTGACGTGAAGCGACTGACGAAGTTCGCCGCGGGCGGGGCGCTCACCACGGTGACCGCGCTCGTGCTGAGCGGCTGCGCGTTCAACGGCGTCTACGACGTCCCGCTTCCCGGCGGGGCCGACCTCGGCAGCCACCCGTACACGCTGAAGATCCAGTTCAAGGACGTGCTCGACCTCGTCCCGCAGTCCGGGGTGAAGGTCAACGAGGTGCCGGTCGGGCAGGTCAAGGCGATCGGGCTGACGCCGGACGGCTGGCACGCCGAGGTGACCGTCGAGGTCAACGGCGACGTCAAGCTGCCCGCCAACGCGATGGCCAACGTGAAGCAGTCGAGCCTGCTCGGCGAGAAGTACGTGGAGCTGGCGTCGCCGGGCGGCACCGAGGCGACCGGGCAGCTGGCGAACGGGGCGACCATCCCGCTCGCGCGCACCGGCCGCGACGTCCAGGTCGAGGAGGTGCTCGGCGCGCTGTCCCTGCTGCTCAACGGCGGCGGCGTGGAGCAGCTCAACACGATCACCAAGGAGCTCAACAACGCCACCGCCGGCCGCGAGCCGGACATCAAGGCGCTGCTGTCCAACGCGAACGAGCTGGTCACGAACCTCGACAACCAGTCGGCCAACATCACCCGCGCGCTCGACGGCCTCAACCGGCTGTCGATGACCCTGCGGGACCAGAAGGACAAGCTGGTCGGCGCGGTCGACAACCTCGGGCCCGGGCTCGGGGTGCTGGAGCAGCAGCGCGGCCAGCTGGTGACCATGCTGAACGCGCTCAACAACCTCTCCGGCGTCGCGACCGACACGGTGAACAAGAGCAAGGCGGACCTGGTGGCCGACCTGAAGGCGCTCACGCCGACGCTGCAGAAGCTCGGCGAGGCGGGCAGCGACCTGCCCAAGGCGCTGGAGATCCTGCTGACCTATCCGTTCACCGACCAGGCCTACAACGACGTCAAGGGCGACTACTTCAACCTGTTCGCCAAGGTCGACCTGAACCTCAAGGACGTCATCGACAACCTCGGCCGCAGCAGGCAGAACGGGCTGAACGGGCTGCTCCCGGTTCCCGGGCTGACCGGCGGCGTCGAGGGCTCGCCGGCGAACCAGCCGCCGCCGCTGTCGTTCCCGGGCAGCCAGCCCGCCGGGCAACAGCAGCAGGCTCCGTCCTCGACCGGCGGCCAGGGCGGCGGGCAGCCGTCGCAAGGCGGGTTGTCCGGCCTGTTCGGGGTGCTTTCCGGAGGTGCTGGCTGATGTTGTTGCGCAGGACGAAAATCCAGCTGGTGTTGTTCGCGATCATCTCGGTCGTGGCCATCGTGTACGCGCTGATCCGCTTCGCCGGCCTCGGCACGGTGTTCGGCAGCAGCGGCTACACGGTGAAGCTGCAGCTCAACGAATCCGGCGGGATCTTCACCAACGCCGAGGTGACCTATCGCGGCTTCAACGTCGGCCGCGTCGGGCAGCTGCGGCTGACCCAGACCGGCCTCGAAGCCGACCTGAACATCGACCCGTCGGCCCCGCGGGTGCCGTCCGACCTCGACGCGGTGATCGCCAACCGGTCCGCGGTCGGCGAGCAGTACGTCGACCTGCGGCCGAAGAACGACCAGGGCCCCTACCTCGCGGGCGGTTCGGTGATCCCGGTCGCGCGCACGAGCACCCCGGTCAGCACCGACCGGCTGCTCGGCGACCTCGACTCGCTGTCGTCCTCGGTGCCCACCGACGCGCTGCGGAAGGTCGTCGACGAGTCCTACGACGCGTTCCGCGGCACCGGCGGCGACCTGCAGCAGCTGCTCGACACCGCGCGCAGCTTCACCACCACCGCGCAGCAGTACCTGCCGCAGACCGTGCAGCTGCTGCAGGCGGGCGGCAAGGTGCTGGACACGCAGAACGACGAGGCGTCGAACTTCGCGTCCTTCTCCAAGAGCCTCAACCAGCTCAGCGGGACGCTCAAGAACTCCGACGGCGACCTGCGCAAGCTGATCGGCGTCACCCCGCAGGTGGCGACCCAGATCAGCCAGGTCGTCAAGGACACCGGGCCCGGTCTCGGCGCGCTGACCGCGAACCTGCTCACGACGGCCAACCTGACCGTGACCCGGCTGGACGGCCTCGAACAGGGCCTGGTGACCTATCCGGCACTGGCGGCCGCCGCGCCGTCGGTGGCCCCCGGCGACGGGACCGCGCACCTCGGCCTGGTGCTGAACCTGTTCAACCCGCCGTCGTGCACGAAGGGCTATCTGCCCTACAGCCAGTACCGGCCGGGTTCGGACACCTCGGTCCGGCCGGAGGACGACAAGGCCTACTGTGCCGAGCCGAAGGGGAGCCCGATCAACGTCCGGGGTTCCCAGAACGCGCCCTACAACGGCGTGCCGGTGCAGCCGTCGCAGCAGGACATCGCGGCCAACCAGAACCGGCCCGCGCAGCAGCTGCAGGAGCAGCGCGACGCGCAGGTGCCCGGTGTCGTCGGCAGCCCCGGGGTCTCGCTGAACAGCATGGGCTCGCTGCTGGGACTCGGCTGACCGGGATTTGATGACTGTTACCTACTCTGGAGTGTTATGAGTGCCGAGCACGCGGTCGCCGAGGAAGAGGTGACCGCTGATACGCCCGAACCGGCTTCGGCCGGTGCGGCGCAGGAAAAGTGGACGCTTCCCGGATCGCCGCGCGTCTGGCTGCTCGGGTCCGGGGCGTTCGCCCTCGCCGCGCTGGTGGTGGCGATCGTGTTCGGGATCATGTGGCTGGTCGCGGAGATGGACGGCGACCGGGACCTCGCCTCGGCGCGCGACGACGTGCTCAAGGACGGCTCGGCCGCGGTACTGGCCTACACCCAGGTCGACTACCAGCACCTCGACGACTACTTCGCCAAGCAGAAGGACGTGTCCAGCGACGACATGGCGAAGCAGATCGCGCAGGCCCAGCCGAACTACTCGAAGGCGCTGACCGACCAGAAGGTCAAGGTCACCACCACGATCCAGGACATCGCGGTCGAGGAGCTCAACGACCACGACGGAAAGGCCAGCTTCCTGGCCGCGATCAGCACGGACACGTCGGCGGGCGGCAAGAACGCCACCAAGGCGCTGCGGCTCGAGGTCCAGATGACCCGGGTCGACGGCAAGTGGAAGCTGTCCGGGATCGACCAAGTGCCGCTCGTCGCCGCCGGCCAGTAGCTTCACCCGCAGATCGGAGTTCCGCAGTGCCCCCCTCCCGTCGCCAGCCACCGCGCAGTGCCAGCACGCCACCGGCCCGCAGGCCGAAGGTCGCCGGGCTGCGCAAGCCGTCGGACCCGGCGGCGCAGGCGGCCTCGCCCAAACCGCGCCCCCGGCCGCTTCCCGACGCGGATCCGGCCGAGGTGACCCAGGAGCTGCGGATCCCCCGCGGCGGGCTGGTGCGCCCGGCCGAGCCTGAGCCTGAGCCCGCTGAGACCGACGTCGCCGAGACCGCGGTCGAGGAAGACGCCGTCGAGGCCGCTGAACCCGAAGCCGAGGTTTCCGGGGTCAGCAAGGAGGCTCCGGCCGAAGAGGTCGACGCGCTCACCGGCGAGACGGTCGAAGAAGAAGACGCCCGGCCGAGCCCTCGGCGGAAGAAGCGGGACACCGGTTCGGCGAAGCCCTCGGACGTGGAGGAAGCCGAGACCAAGGCGCGGGCCGAGGACGACTCTGTCCCGGCTCAGCGGTCCGTGGTCAGCCGCAACACCGTGCGGGTCGCGCTGCTGCTGGTGGTCGGCCTCGCGCTGGTCGCCGCGGCGGTCATCTTCCAGGTCAAGGGCTCCGACGCGGCCGATTCGACGAGCAACCGCGCGGTGCTCGACGTGGCGAAGACCGCGCAGGTGAAGGACCAGGTCTCGAAGTCGATCGAGACGCTGTTCTCCTACGACTTCAACAACATCAAGAAGACCGAGGACGCGGCCAACCAGCTGCTCGCGACCGACCAGGTCAAGACGAGCTACAACGCGCTGATGGGCCAGGTCAAGAAGCTCGCGCCGCAGCAGAAGGTGGTCGTGACCTGCAAGGTCACCCGCAGCGCGGTGATCCGGCTGAACGGCGACCTCGCCAGGGTGATGCTGTTCATCGACCAGACCTCGACGCGGGCGGACACGAAGCAGACCGCGGCCGGCACGGCGCAGATGCACGTGGACGCCCAGCTGCAGGGCGACACCTGGAAGATCACCGACATGGACACCTACAAGGCCGCCGCACCGGCCGGTGGCGCACCCGCGCCGTCCGCGCCCGCCTCGGCCCCGCCGTCCAAGTAGACAGTCCTCAGCAGACGTCACGGCCCGTTCCCGGAAGCTCCGGGGGCGGGCCGTTGTCGTGCCAGCGTCCGGAAAGCCGTCCTGAGTGGCTCCTGCTTCAGCTCGTCCGGCGTTTCGGGCGGCGTGAGGGGTTCGGGGCCGATCGCGGCCAGCCGGTCCAGCAGAGCGACTGTGAGGCCGTCCAGCTCGGCGCGCAGCACGGACAGGTCAGGGCCGCCGGTCGGCCGGGCGCCGGGCTGCTCGGTCCAGCGCTCGAAAAGCCGGCGCTGGACCTGCTTGCTCGCGGCGATCTGGTCGGCAAGGACTCCGGCTGCGAGGTCCGGGTCGAGGCCGATTTCGCGAGCCAGCGCCCGGACGCGGGCCAGCTCCCGCTGCTCGCGGACGGGATCGTCGACCGCCCGCCCGGCCCCGAACTTCGCGGCGGCGACCTGCTCGCTGATCGCCAGCCTGCGCAGGACCAGTTCGGGAAGCGACGCGTCGGGTTCCGGCATCGTGCGCACCTCCGGGAGTTCGGCCCCGCCCAGTTGATCACCGGGACGGCGCCGCTGCCAACCGCCGCTTCCCGCCGTCCGCAACCCCTGCCCGGGGGACCCGGAATCCGGGTTCGAGCTGCCCGAAGTTCCCCTATTCCGCTCTGCCGCCGAGCGCACGACCGCTCGCGGAATGTGATCCATCCCGCGCCCGCCGCGCCGCGCCGGAATCCGCCGCCGGGACCGCGGGCGAGCCGCCGACCTGCGTCGCTGCCGCACCGACCTGCGCGGCGGTCCTCGGGTACCCGGCGGTAACCTCGGCGGCCGCCGGATCGGTCACCCTGCGCTGTCCCGCTTCGACGCTGCGCCAACCGGCGGGACCGCCGCGCGGCATCTTGACTCCAAAGCCGCGTGGGTTCACGCTTACTGCCAACGGTCACGGCCGGGGAACGCGAACCTTGCGGGAGGGGCGCGAAAACCCGGGCGAACCGGGAGCCAGAGGACGCAGTGAGGCTCAGGGAGACGCACTGCCCCAAGGTGACGCGATGCAGGCTGGGCCCCGTCGGGAGTGCCCCCTGGACAGACCGCGTCATGGGGGCTAGACTGCTTCTTTGCGCTGCCCTCTTTCAGGCTGCCCGGAGCCGGTAGTTAGGATAGTGGGCACACGGCACCCCTGACAGTCCGCGACAGCTGTTGCCATCGCGGCTGCTCACCGCTCATTGTCCCCGGAAGGACGCATCTTGGCAGTCTCTCCCGCGAACCAGGCCACTGCTGCGACCACCTCGGCTGAATCCCGCGCGCAGGCCACGGGAATCCCCGGAGCGCCCAAGCGGGTCTCCTTCGCGAAGATCCGCGAGCCACTCTCCACCCCGAACCTGCTTGACGTCCAGATCCAGTCGTTCCAGTGGTTCACCGGCAACGAGGCGTGGTTCGAGCGCCGCGTCAACGAAGGCGAAGAGAACCCGGTCGGCGGTCTGGAAGAGGTCCTCAACGAGATCTCTCCGATCGAGGACTTCTCGGGCTCGATGTCCCTGTCCTTCTCCGCCCCGCGCTTCGACGAGGTCAAGGCCTCGATCGAGGAGTGCAAGGACAAGGACATGACGTACGCGGCCCCGCTGTTCGTCACCGCCGAGTTCGTCAACAACAACACTGGCGAGATCAAGAGCCAGACGGTCTTCCTGGGCGACTTCCCGGTGATGACCGACAAGGGCACCTTCATCATCAACGGGACCGAGCGGGTCGTCGTGTCCCAGCTGGTGCGTTCTCCGGGTGTGTACTTCGACAGCAGTGTCGACAAGACGACCGACAAGGACGTCTTCAGCGTGCGCGTGATCCCGAGCCGCGGCGCGTGGCTCGAGTTCGACGTGGACAAGCGCGACACCGTCGGCGTCCGCATCGACCGCAAGCGCCGCCAGCCGGTCACCGTGCTGCTGAAGGCGCTCGGCTGGTCCACCGAGGCGATCCGCGAGCGCTTCTCGTTCTCCGAGACGCTGCTGGCCACCCTCGAGAAGGACCACACCGCGGGCACCGACGAGGCGCTGCTCGACATCTACCGCAAGCTGCGCCCGGGCGAACCGCCCACGAAGGAGAGCGCGCAGACGCTGCTGGAGAACCTGTTCTTCAAGCCGAAGCGCTACGACCTGGCCAAGGTCGGCCGCTACAAGGTCAACAAGAAGCTGGGTCTCGACTCGACGTACGACACCGGCACGCTGACCGAAGAGGACATCGTCTCGGCCATCGAGTACCTGGTCAGGCTGCACGCCGGCGAGGACAAGATGACGAGCTCCGCCGGCGTCGAGGTGCCGGTCGAGACCGACGACATCGACCACTTCGGCAACCGCCGCCTGCGCACCGTCGGCGAGCTGATCCAGAACCAGATCCGGGTCGGCCTCTCCCGCACCGAGCGCGTCGTGCGCGAGCGCATGACCACCCAGGACGTCGAGGCGATCACGCCGCAGACCCTGATCAACATCCGCCCGATCGGCGCGGCGATCAAGGAGTTCTTCGGCACCTCGCAGCTGTCGCAGTTCATGGACCAGAACAACCCGCTGTCGGGCCTGACGCACAAGCGTCGTCTTTCGGCCCTCGGCCCGGGCGGTCTGTCCCGTGAGCGCGCCGGCATGGAGGTCCGCGACGTCCACCCGTCGCACTACGGCCGGATGTGCCCGATCGAGACGCCGGAAGGCCCGAACATCGGCCTGATCGGCTCGCTGTGCTCCTACGCGCGGGTCAACCCGTTCGGCTTCATCGAGACGCCGTACCGCAAGGTCGTCGAGGGCCAGGTCACCGACCAGGTCGACTACCTGACCGCGGACGAGGAAGACCGCTACGTCAAGGCGCAGGCCAACGCGCCGCTGACCGACGACGGGCACTTCGAAGAGGACAAGGTCCTCGGTCGCCGCAAGGGCGGCGAGGTCGAGCTGATCGACCCGCTCGAGATCGACTACATGGACGTGTCGCCGCGGCAGATGGTCTCCGTCGCCACCGCGATGATCCCGTTCCTGGAGCACGACGACGCGAACCGCGCGCTGATGGGCGCGAACATGCAGCGCCAGGCTGTTCCGCTGCTGCGCAACCAGGCTCCGTACGTGGGCACCGGCGTGGAGCTGCGCGCCGCGGTCGACGCCGGGGACGTCCTGGTCGCCGAGCAGGCCGGCGTGGTCGAGGAGCTGTCCGCGGACATCATCACGATCATGCACGACGACGGCACGCGGAAGAGCTACGGACTGTACAAGTTCCGCCGCTCCAACCACGGCACGTGCTTCAACCACCGGCCGATCGTCAACGAGGGAGACCGGGTCGAGCAGGGCCAGGTCATCGCCGACGGCCCGTCCACCGAGAACGGTGAGATGGCGCTCGGCAAGAACCTCCTCGTCGCGGTCATGCCGTGGGAGGGCCACAACTACGAGGACGCGATCATCCTCTCCGAGCGCCTGGTGCAGGACGACGTGCTCACGTCGATCCACATCGAGGAGCACGAGATCGACGCCCGCGACACCAAGCTGGGCGCCGAGGAGATCACCCGGGACATCCCGAACGTCTCCGAGGAGGTCTTGGCCGACCTCGACGAGCGCGGCATCATCCGCATCGGTGCCGAGGTCCGCGACGGCGACATCCTGGTCGGCAAGGTCACGCCGAAGGGCGAGACCGAGCTGACCCCGGAGGAGCGCCTGCTCCGCGCGATCTTCGGCGAGAAGGCGCGCGAGGTCCGCGACACCTCGCTGAAGGTGCCGCACGGCGAGACCGGCAAGGTCATCGGCATCCGGGTGTTCTCCCGCGAGGACGACGACGAGCTGCCCCCGGGCGTCAACGAGCTGGTCCGCGTCTACGTGGCCCAGAAGCGCAAGATCCAGCCGGGCGACAAGCTCGCCGGCCGGCACGGCAACAAGGGCGTCATCGGCAAGATCCTGCCGGTCGAGGACATGCCGTTCATGGAGGACGGCACCCCGGTCGACATCATCCTGAACACCCACGGTGTTCCGCGACGGATGAACATCGGCCAGATCCTCGAGCTGCACCTGGGCTGGCTGGCCTCGCAGGGCTGGACGATCGAGGGCGACCCGGACTGGGCGAAGAACCTGTCGCAGGAGCTCTACGACGTCGCGCCGAACACGAACACCGCGACCCCGGTGTTCGACGGCGCGAAGGAAGAGGAGCTCACCGGGCTGCTGGGCGCGACCAAGCCGAACCGCGACGGCGAGCGCATGGTCAAGGAGAACGGCAAGGCCACGCTGTTCGACGGCCGCTCCGGCGAGCCGTACCCGTACCCGGTGTCGGTCGGCTACATGTACATCCTGAAGCTGCACCACCTGGTCGACGACAAGATCCACGCCCGCTCCACCGGCCCGTACTCGATGATCACCCAGCAGCCGCTGGGCGGTAAGGCGCAGTTCGGCGGCCAGCGCTTCGGCGAGATGGAGTGCTGGGCGATGCAGGCCTACGGCGCGGCTTACACGCTGCAGGAACTGCTCACGATCAAGTCGGACGACGTGGTCGGCCGCGTCAAGGTGTACGAGGCGATCGTGAAGGGGGAGAACATCCCCGAGCCGGGCATCCCGGAGTCGTTCAAGGTGCTCCTCAAGGAGCTCCAGTCGCTGTGCCTCAACGTCGAGGTGCTCTCCAGCGACGGCGCGGCGATCGAGATGCGCGACTCCGACGACGAGGACCTCGAGCGCGCCGCGGCGAACCTCGGCATCAACCTGTCCCGCAACGAGTCGCCCTCGGTGGACGACGTCGTGCACTGATTCGGTGTCGAGCCGGGATCTGCCTCCCGCGGATCCCGGCTCCACCGCCGACCCCTCCTCTAGCCGAATCAACCCCAAGGGGATCTAGACGTGCTGGACGTCAACTTTTTCGATGAGCTCCGGATTGGCCTCGCCACCGCCGACGACATCCGTCAGTGGTCCTTCGGCGAGGTCAAGAAGCCGGAGACCATCAACTACCGGACCCTCAAGCCGGAGAAGGACGGGCTCTTCTGCGAGAAGATCTTCGGTCCGACCCGGGACTGGGAGTGCTACTGCGGCAAGTACAAGCGCGTCCGGTTCAAGGGCATCATCTGCGAGCGCTGCGGCGTCGAGGTCACTCGCGCCAAGGTGCGCCGTGAGCGGATGGGCCACATCGAGCTGGCCGCGCCGGTCACCCACATCTGGTACTTCAAGGGCGTTCCGTCGCGCTTGGGCTACCTGCTGGACCTGGCGCCCAAGGACCTCGAGAAGATCATCTACTTCGCGGCTTACGTCATCACCGGCGTGAACACCGAGCTGCGGCACAACGACCTGCCGACCCTCGAGAACGAGATCGGCGTCGAGCGCAAGAACCTCGAGACGAAGCGCGACTCCGACATCGAGGCCCGCGCGCAGAAGCTGGAAGCCGACCTGGCCGAGCTGGAGGCGGAGGGCGCGAAGTCCGACGTGCGCCGCAAGGTCAAGGAGGGCGGCGAGCGCGAGATGCGCCAGCTGCGCGACCGCGCCGGCCGCGAGCTGGACCGCCTCGAGGAGGTCTGGACGACCTTCACGAAGCTCGAGCCGCGTCAGCTGATCGCCGACGAGCTGCTCTACCGCGAGCTGATCGACCGGTACGGCGAGTACTTCACCGGCGGCATGGGCGCCGAGGCGATCCAGAAGCTGGCGACCGAGTTCGACGTCGCCGCGGAGGCCGACAGCCTGCGCGACACCATCCGCAACGGCAAGGGGCAGAAGAAGCTCCGCGCGCTGAAGCGGCTCAAGGTCGTCGCCGCGTTCCAGGCGACCGGCAACGACCCGCGCGGCATGGTGCTCGACGCCGTCCCGGTCATCCCGCCGGACCTGCGCCCGATGGTGCAGCTCGACGGTGGCCGCTTCGCCACGTCGGACCTGAACGACCTGTACCGCCGCGTGATCAACCGCAACAACCGGTTGAAGCGGCTGATCGACCTCGGCGCGCCCGAGATCATCGTCAACAACGAGAAGCGGATGCTGCAGGAGGCCGTCGACGCGCTGTTCGACAACGGCCGCCGCGGGCGTCCGGTCACCGGCCCGGGCAACCGGCCGCTGAAGTCGCTGTCCGACTTGCTCAAGGGCAAGCAGGGCCGGTTCCGTCAGAACCTGCTGGGCAAGCGTGTCGACTACTCGGGCCGTTCGGTCATCATCGTCGGCCCGCAGCTGAAGCTGCACCAGTGCGGTCTGCCGAAGGACATGGCGCTCGAGCTGTTCAAGCCGTTCGTCATGAAGCGGCTGGTCGACCTGAACCACGCGCAGAACATCAAGTCCGCCAAGCGGATGGTGGAGCGCTCGCGGCCGCAGGTGTGGGACGTGCTCGAAGAGGTCATCACCGGCCACCCGGTGATGCTGAACCGTGCGCCGACCCTGCACCGGCTGGGCATCCAGGCCTTCGAACCGCAGCTGGTCGAGGGCAAGGCCATCCAGCTGCACCCGCTGGTTTGCGAAGCGTTCAACGCGGACTTCGACGGCGACCAGATGGCGGTGCACCTGCCGCTGTCGGCCGAGGCGCAGGCCGAGGCCCGGATCCTGATGCTGTCGGCGAACAACATCCTGTCGCCGGCCTCGGGCCGTCCGCTCGCCATGCCGCGGCTGGACATGGTCACCGGTCTGTTCCACCTGACCCGGCTGAACGAGAACGCCGAGGGCGCGGGCAACGCGTACTCCTCGCCCGCCGAGGCGATCATGGCGTTCGACCGCAAGGCGCTGAGCCTGCACGCCCCGGTCAAGATCCGCGTCACCGACCGGCAGCCGGCGAAGGCCGACGAGGCGCGTCTCGCGGAGGCGGGCTGGGAGCCGGGCAAGGCGTGGCTGGCCGAGACGACGCTGGGCCGCGTGCTGTTCAACGACCTGCTGCCGGCGGACTACCCGTTCATCAACGAGCCGATGCCGAAGAAGCGGCAGGCGGCCATCGTGAACGACCTCGCCGAGCGGTACTCGATGACGCAGGTCGCGCAGACGCTGGACAAGCTCAAGGACGCCGGTTTCTACTGGGCGACCCGCTCGGGCGTCACGGTCGCGATCTCGGACGTGCTGACCCCGGTCGGCAAGAAGGCCATTCTCGACGAGTACGAGGGCAAGGCCGACCAGGTCGAGAAGCGCTACCAGCGCGGTCAGCTGTCCCACGCCGAGCGCAACAACGAGCTCGTCAAGGTGTGGACGCAGGCGACCGAAGAGGTCCACAAGATCATGGAGACGGCGCTGCCGGACGACAACCCGATCGCCATGATCGTGAAGTCGGGCGCCGCCGGTAACATGACGCAGGTCCGTTCGCTGGCCGGTATGCGTGGTCTGGTGTCGAACCCGAAGGGTGAGTACATCCCGCGCCCGATCAAGGCGAACTTCCGTGAAGGCCTGTCGGTGGCGGAGTACTTCATCGCCACGCACGGTGCCCGGAAGGGTCTGGCGGACACGGCGCTGCGTACCGCCGACTCGGGTTACCTGACCCGTCGTCTGGTGGACGTTTCGCAGGACGTCATCGTCCGCGAGGTCGACTGCGGCACCACGCGCGGCATCATGATGCCGATCGGCGAGGACCTCGGCGACGGCAAGGTCGTGCGCGACCAGCACGTCGAGACCTCGGTGTACGCGCGGAACCTCGCGACGGACGCGGTGGACGCCAAGGGCAACGTCGTGCTGAACGCGGGCGACGACATCGGCGACCCGGCGCTGGACAAGCTGATCTCCAGCGGCATCACCAAGGTGAAGGTCCGCTCGGTGCTGACCTGCGAGTCGGCCGTCGGTGTGTGCGCGACCTGCTACGGCCGTTCGATGGCGACGGGCGAGCTCGTCGACGTCGGCGAGGCGGTCGGCATTGTCGCCGCCCAGTCGATCGGTGAGCCGGGCACGCAGCTGACGATGCGTACCTTCCACCAGGGTGGTGTCGCCGGTGACGACATCACGACCGGTCTGCCCCGTGTCACCGAGCTTTTCGAGGCTCGCGTGCCGAAGGGCAAGGCTCCGATCGCGGACGTCGACGGCCGCGTGCGGATCGAGGAGAGCGAGCGGTTCTGGAAGATCACCCTGATCCCGGACGACGGGTCGGAGGAGATCGTCTTCGACAAGCTGTCCAAGCGGCAGCGGCTCGCGAACACCCCGAACGGCCCGCTGGGCGACGGCGACCACGTCAACGTCGGCCAGCAGCTGCTCGAGGGCACGCCGGACCCGCACGAGGTCCTGCGCGTCATGGGCCCGCGCGAAGCGCAGATGCACCTCACGGACGAGGTCCAGAAGGTGTACCGGGCGCAGGGTGTGTCGATCCACGACAAGCACATCGAGGTCATCGTGCGGCAGATGCTGCGCCGCGTGACGATCATCGACTCCGGCGCCACGGACTTCCTGCCGGGCGAACTGCCCGAGCGGACGAAGTTCGAGGCGACGAACCGGGCCGCGGTCGCCGAGGGCGGCGAGCCGGCTTCGGGACGTCCGGTGCTGATGGGCATCACGAAGGCGTCGCTGACCACGGACTCGTGGCTGTCGGCGGCTTCGTTCCAGGAGACCACGCGAGTCCTGACCGACGCGGCCATCAACGGCCGCTCGGACAAGCTCGTCGGCCTCAAGGAGAACGTCATCATCGGTAAGCTCATCCCGGCCGGTACGGGCATCAACAAGTACCGGAACATCCAGGTGCAGCCGACCGAAGAGGCGCGGGTCGCGGCGTACGCGATCCCGTCCTACGACGACGGTTACTACACCCCGGACGTGTTCGGTTCGGGCACCGGCGCCGCGGTTCCGCTGGACGACTACGACTTCGGTCGCGACTTCCGCTGAACCTCGCGTAGCTGAACGAAAAGCCCCCGGTCCTCGTGACCGGGGGCTTTTTCGTCGCGCTGCGTAGCGGGTCCGGAGACGGTACTTGTACGGTCGTGGGTTTCCTCCGGCTGCCTTAAATTCGCGCGCGTGGCTGATGTCGTGCCGTTCACGGACAACTTCTCGGATCTCTCCAATGCCCAGGGCTACCAGTTCGAGTTCCACTGCGAGCGCTGCGGAAACGGGTACCGCTCCGCGTTCCAGCGGGACACGATGGAGACCGGGCGCAGCATGCTGCGCGCGGTGGGCTCGTTCTTCGGCGGGACGCTGCAGCAGCTGAGCAGCTCCGCGGACCAGTGGAAATACGACCGCGCGACGAACTCGCCGGCGAAGGACCGCGCGCTGACGGCGGCGGTCGAGGAGATCACGCCGCGCTTCCGCCAGTGCCGCGGCTGCAGCGACTGGATGTGCGCGGATCAGTGCTGGAACGAGGAAATCGGCCAGTGCCTGCGTTGTTCGCCGATCGTGGCGGAGGAGATCTCGCGCGCACAGGCGGCGGCGCAGCGGGACCAGATCTGGGAAAAGGCGCGCGAGAAGAACTGGACCAAGGACCTGGATCTGGGCACCCGCGCGAAACTCACCTGCCCGGACTGCGGCCTGAAGGTGGCCGGCGGCAAGTTCTGCACGGGGTGCGGGAGTTCACTGGCCCCGACTGTCCATTGTGGAGAGTGCGGGAAGGAATCCAAGGCGGGTGCGGTGTTCTGCGCGGATTGCGGACACCGGCTCTGAGGCCAGACCTTGGCGAGGGCTTCGCGCCGCTTCTTCACCTGGGGCGGGAAGCTCGCTCTTGTTCCAGTCAGCGGTGATCTCGCGGGTGCTGCCGTCCTGCTCGCAGGTACCTCGATCTTGGCTTGATCCTCAGTGCGGGGACAGGTCGCCGCTGGTGGTCACGCAATGCCGGGTACCGCCCTCGCTGACCCGGGTAGCCGTTGCTTGCACCTGCGGAGCCAGCCTCGTTAGCACGGAGACGTCGCTGACCACGGACTCGTGGCTGTCGGCGGCCTCGTTCCAGGAGACCATTGCATCCCGGACGTGTTCGGTTCGGGCATCGCTGCCGCGGTTCCGCTGGACGACTACGACTTCGGTCGCGACTTCTGCTTAACCTCGCGTAGCTGAGCGAGAAGCCCCCGTCGGGACTCCCGGCGAGGGCTTTCGCGTTGGTGGCTAAACAGTTGCGAGAGTCTTGCGCATCTTGCGGACCCGCCGGGGCGGGCGGGGCAGGTACGTGCGCTTTGCGAGGTACAGGCCCGGGATGAGCCAGACCAAGGCCATCAGCAAATCGATCGAGGCGGACGACGGCCAGTCAGCCTGGTAGGCGATGTCTCCCCACAACGGTCCCAACGAGACCTCGACTGTGTCGCCCCTCCTGGGCAGTTCACCGACCCATCCGACGGTGATCTGCCGAGTGGCGCCGTCCTGGCTGACCGTCCCCCGCACGCTGGGCTGGTCGGTGATGCAGCGGTAATTGCCGGCGGCGCTGAAGCAATGCTGGGTGCCGCCCTCGCTCATCGTGGTGACCGTGAGCTGGGCGTGGGAGGCCAGCCCGGTCATCGCTGCTGATGCGTTGACCGCAGGACCGATTCCGATGGCCAGCAGACCGAGCGCGAGCAACGACCGCATGGTCAGCGAGATCGACGTCACCGGCTGCCGGTCGGCGGCTTCGCGGCGGCGGTTCACCGGCGTGCGGATGAAGCCGCCGCGCTTGCCGAACCAGGCGTCGTAACTCGTGTCGGACTGGGTGACGACGTCGTGAAAGTCCCGGTCCCCACCCCATACTTCCCACACCGGCGCCGAAACGGCGGCCGCCAGCATCGCGAGGCGGCGGGAGTTGCCGAACATCCGGTCCTCGGTGAGGCCGCCGGTGTCCGTGGTCCATAAAGCCGTTCCGTAGAACGCCACTTGGTGGACGCGGAACCACAGGTCATTCATGATCATTTCGCGGCATTCGCCGGTGAGCACCGCTGCCGCGAACTCCGGGTCCGACGTATAGACGGAGAACCGGCGGTCGAACTCGGGGTCGACCTCGAAACTGTGCAGTGTCGTATCCGGCCGTAGCCAGCCGAACTGGTTGCGGACGATCCGGGCGTCCTCCAGCGGGGTGAAGAAGTCCGGCTCGAACGCCTGCGTGTTCGGCGAGATCGTGAGAGCGGGCACCTCAGGAACGCGCAGTTCGACGACCGCGTTGATCGAATCGAGCTCTTCGGACACTCTTCCGAGTTGTTCGAACGTCTCGTTCCGGATAGGCGATTGGGTCGAGTACTCCATGCCGAGCAGCCGGTGGCCTTGGTGCGTGAACTCGACAGTGGTTCGCCGAGGCCAGGGATCGGGATGGTCGAGTGCCACCGCGCGGCCGCTGTGCGGCAGGAAACCAAAGGTCGGTTCCCCAGCCGAATCGAGACGTTTGATCCAGCTTCGTTGATGCCAGCCCCGCCACGAGATCAACGCGGTGACGACGAGCGGGAAGGCGATCCATCCGAACAGCGGAACCGAACTGGCCGTGCCGGCTGACAGCCAGTAGAGGCTCGTCAGCGAAAACGCGATCCCGGAGAGCGCATAACAGACCGCGGCACTGGCCGAACGGCGTGCCTCGAGCCAGTTCGCGAGCCACAGCAGGCCGAAGGAGAGCGCGTAACCACCGACGATGAGCCAGGGACCGAGCAGATCCGCCATCCGCTTACTGGCCCATGTCGAGATCTTCGCGGGTTTCTTCGGAGCTTTGGCCGTTCCCGGGATGCTCGCGCTTGAGATTGTCGATCGTCTTGTTCGCCCCCTTGTAGGCGGCCTTGCCGGTGTACGCCGAGCCCTTCGACAGGTCGCCGGGGGTGATCCCGGTCGTCTCCTTGACGGTTTCGTCGAAGAGCTTGCGCGGCACGCTCGTGAACACGTCTTTCGCCGCCTGCCCGTAGGCGGCACCCTGTGCGTTCAGGCCCTTGGCCAGTGCGCCGGTGATCGCCTTCTCCTCGCCGGGAGTCATGCCGACCTTGCCCGCCTTCGTGAGCTTCGAACCCTGCTTGACCAGATCGTCGCTCCACTTCATCAGGAAGCCCATGAACTTGTCGAGCAGCTTGCCGAGCCTGCCAAGATGCTTGGTGATTTTGCCGAGTGCGCTCGCCGCCTTCGCGACTGATGCCGCCATCGCCCCCGCGACCGACGAGCCGAGGCTCACGATCGAAGCGGCCAGTGCCGGCAGCCAGATGTAGATGAGCCAGCTGACCAGCTCCGAAATGATGGCCTTGATGACCTCTTCGATGACGGTCATGACCATCGACCACATCTGCAGCGTGTCGGCGACCGCGCCGGCAGCGGAGCCGATGCCTTCGATGCCCTGTGCGAACTCGGCCAGCGCCTTCTTGGCCGCCTCGCCTCCCTCGCCTTCCCAATCCTTGAGCGCTTCGTCCCCGACCTGGACGAACTCCTCGGCCAGGGTGACGAAGCCCTTGCCGATCGTGACAAAGTTGCCGGAGGCCGTCTTGAGCGCGGGGCCGTCCCCGGTCACCATGTGCAGCCCGTCCTGGAGAGGCTGAATCAGCTCGAGGAGCATGTTGAGGCCGTTGCTGACCAGCCAGCCCACCGGGTCGAGCGCGAAGCTGGCCATGTCCAAGGTCGCGCCTGCCACGAAGCCCGCGCCGTCCTGCAACAACTGCCCGCTCGCCGCGGCGACATCGCCGACGTCCTTCGCGGAGCCGAACTTCTTGTAGGCGTTCTCGATGGTTTCGGCGCCCTTGCCGACGACCGGTGCCTTCTTGACGGTGTCGCCGACATTCTTCAAGAAGCTGTCGTCGTAGCCTTTGAGGTTGTTCTTGACGCCGTCGGCGACGCTGTCCTGCCCCATGCTTCCCCCTTGCTCAGAGCGGTCCGTCGATGTCGGCCTTGAACTTGCCGAAGGTCATCACGGTGTCCTTTTCATGGCCGTCGTAGATGCTCGCGGCCTGATTGAGCTTGCCCTGGAACGCGCCGACCCCGGTCTTCATCAGCTCCAGCAACTGCTTGAGCTCGTCGAGCTTGCTCGTATAGGTCTGCTTGACCGCCAGCCCGATCAATCCCCACGACCGGTCGGTGACGTCGGCCTGGTTCACGAGGTCGCCGAACTTGGCCGCTTCTCCCGTGTAGTGATCGAGGCCGGTGGCGTACTTCGTGATCGCGGCGGTGTCGACCTTGTGGCCGCCGTTCGTCGGGCTCATCGGTGCCCCTCTTCGTCGTCGAACAAGTTCTTGAGGAACTGGTCGCCCGCCGAAGCCGAGGGCGGCGCCGGCGGAGGCGCCGGAGTCGCCCGGTTGTCGTCGCGAAGCAGATCGTTGTTCGCGAAGTCCTCGTCGTCCCGGGCCGGTGCTGCCTGCCGCGGCTGCTCCTCCGGCAGATTGGACTCCAGTTCTTCGACAGTGGTTCCCAAACCGGCTGCCTGAGCTTCCAGGACCTGATCGGACACGTTCAACCCGAAGGCCGTGCCCACGTGCTCGTCGACGATCCCGGCCTGCTTGCGAGCGGATTCGGCGACGGCCTGGTGCAGGGTCGCCAGGATCGAGGTCGCCAACTGGTCGGGTTGTTGCCGGAGCGCGTCCGGGGTGAGCCGGAGGTCTTTGATCGATCCGCTCGGGCCCGCGACGACGGTGACCGCTCGATCCGGCGACATCACTTCGGCCTCGAGCGCGTTTAGCTCCTCCTGCATGTCGCCGACTTTCGCGAACTGCGCTTCGGCCTGCTTGAGCTTCGTCTGGAACTTGTCGAACTCCGCGACGAGTCGTTCCATCTCTGCCGACACCGGCGGTCACCCCTTCCCCTGGTCCGTCACGTGATGTGCGGATTATGCCGCTTCTGTCAGGTTCGCGCCGCAGGGTCAGCGAATCCGGCATGGGTGATTCATCGCGGGGCCGGGGCGAAAGTTCCCGGCGATCGGTCACGAAAAGGTAACGAACATATCGGGCGAACAGTCCCTCCCCGGACGCCGAATCGCCGAACATACTGTGGGCCGAACGGAGCATCGCAGGTCAGCGCCGCCGCTCGGGGCGGGCGCGGAGCGAGGGGCGGGCAACTCGGCCCAGTTCGTGGGATATTCACCCCTTCGGTCGACGTTCCCACGATTGATCACCGCATTGACAGTGCGTGCGGTTCGCCAGAGTATTTCGCGCATGTCCTTTCCGGTTGCCCTGGTGTGGCGTCTGCACGTGGATCTGCGCCAGCAGGCCAGCGCGCTGTGTAGGGATTCCTGACCTTTTCTCCCGGCCGCTTCCGGCTGGCTGATTTCTCTTGCCCCGCAACGGGTTTCTCTGACCCGAGGGGATGAACGCTTTCTCTGTTCGGCGTGGGTTTCGCGCGGGTTTCGTGCTGCCCTCGGAACGGGGAAAGAAGTGCCTTCGCGGGCGCTTCACGGGAACACAAACAGGGAGACACAATGCGATTCAGCTCCTCCTCGGGCGCCCCGCCCCGATGGCGGAAAGCGCTGACCGTCGCCGGCGCGGTCGCGCTCGCGATCGGTGCGGTGACCTACACCGGGTCCAGCACCAGCGCTTACGCCGACGTCCAAGTGGTCACCGACGCCAAAACCGCGTCCGACGGCAAGCAGTACTGGGTGCAGAACCACCTGGTGAGCAAAGACCTTGCCGCGCAGGCGCGTTCCGCCGACGGCACGCCGAAGAAGTGGCTGCTGGTCTGGGCGGGCGACGAGAACATCGCCGACACCGCGGTGAAGGACGTCAAAAACCTGCCGGGTTCGCTCGGCGGCGGCCTCGGCAAGGTCAAGAATGCCTTGCCTGGACCCGATTTCCTCGCGGTGATCGACGCGACGCAGGGCTCGCCGACGTACGGCAAGGTGGTGAACACCGCGACCGTCGGGCCGCTCGTCGAGAACGAGCCGCACCACATGCAGTACGTGTGGCACAAGGGCGACACGATCTACGCCGGCGCGTTGTTCGCCGCGGCGACGTACGCGTTCGACGTCAGTGCGTTGCCCCAGTTGAAGCTCAAGGGCATCAGCCTGCCGACGCAGACGCTCGGCGGGTCCGTGCCCGACGCGTACTGGGTGTTGAAGGACGGCACCGCGTACGGCACGTACATGGGCGGTCCGGTCGTGCCCGGTCCGTACGCGTACCAGGACGGTTCCACGCAGATCGGCAACGGTTTCGCCGGCAGTCCGGGCGAGGTCGTGCACTTCGACCAGAACGCGCAGGTGCTGTCGCAGAATCCGGCGGCGACCCCGCAGGGCGACAACGCGAAGCTGTGCGACAACCTGCCGCAGCTGGGCAAACCGTCCTGCGCGAACCCGCACGGCGTCCAGGCGCGCGAGGATCTCAACACCCTCGTCACCAGTGACTACGCCGAACCGCGCAACATCATTCTCGACCCGGTGAAGCAGCCGTCGCCGTATCTGCGCCGTCCGACGATCCGCACCTGGGACATCTCCGACCGCAATCACCCGAAGCTGAAGGCGGTGTCCTACCTGCAAGACGGTCCGCGGGCGAACCCGGCGGACCCGCTGCACTCGGAAAGCCGCGCGGTCATGGAGACCACGGTGACGAACAAGCCCGGCCACAAGGGCGCGTTCGCCGAAACCATGCAGGGCGGCGCGATCTTCTACACGCCGGACATCACGGCGAAGGATCCGCACTGGATCGAGGTGTTCGACGACGGCACCGCGGGCAAGCCGATCTACTCGCAGAACGACTCGAACGGCGCCAGCTCCAACGGCGGCTGGCTGCAGACCAGCCCGGACGACCGGTTCCTGTACCACGCGGTGCAGGGCAGGCAGAAGGGCGCGCTCGGCCCGGACGACCCCGGCACCACCGGCGGCGTGTACGTGCTCGACATCCAGAAGCTGGTCGCGGCCGGCGACAAGGTCGAGGACATCAAGGGCCGCGTCGACACAAAGGAAAAGGCGCAGCAGGGCGGCGGGGGAGACCTGCCGACCGTCGTCGGCTCCGCGCCGATCAACCCGGGCGTGCCCGGGGCGGGCCCGCACTGGGGCGCGTACGACAACTTCGCGCTCGGCCAGGACGGTCTCTACCACGAAACCGAGCAGCCGCAGCACATCGCGGTGTCGAACTACTTCGTCGCCCGGTCCGGTTTGGACGGTGACCACAAGGTCAACCTGCTGAACCTGTCGCCGGACGGGAAGCTCGCGGTCGATCAGAACTTCCGCGACGAGTTCACCGGGCAGGTCGGCCTCAACTTCAACCGGAAGTCGTGGCCGCACGGGGACTTCGGCAACGCCAAGCCGCACTCCGAGCTGTTCGTGGTCGCCGACCAGAACGTGAAGTAACTCCTCCCCGGCGCGCGGGCGCCCCGTCCGCGCGCCGGGATCTTCTCCCCGGAAGGTCTCCATGGATCACCACGTCACTCCGGTCGCCACCGGATCGTCCGGTGTGGACAGTGCCGCGCTGGTGCTGCGGCTGATATTGCTGCTGGCGACGGCTTTCCTCGCCGGTACCGGGATTCTGCGCCCGCTCGTCGGTCCGCTGCCGCGCAAGCTGTGGCTCACCACCGGCGTGCTGGGCGTCGGTTCGGCGGTGCTGGCCGCGGTGTCGGCGGCGACGGTCGACGTCAATCTTGTCGCGCTGATCGTCCACGTCGTGCTCGCGCTGGCGGTGCCGGTGCTGCTGCGGTGGCCCTCAGCGGGTCGTTGGGCTTCGCTCGCGCTGGTCGTGCTCGTGGTGCTGGAAACTTCCGTTGATGGCTCGGGAATCTCCTTCGCCATCGACACCGTGTACGTCGCAGCGGCCGCGCTGTGGTTCGGCGTGACGCTGCTGTCGGCTTGGGTGCCGGTTGAGGAGTGGCGATCGACGCCGTTGCGCGTCGGTCCGCTTTCGGTCAGCCTCGCCGGACTGCTGACGCTCGCGGGCGTCGTGCAACTCGGCGTCTCCGGGGTCGCCTTCGACCGACGGCTGTACGAAACGCTCTTCGGCCTCTCGCTGATCGTGGTGGTCCTGCTGCCTGCAGCGGTCACCGTCATATCGGCGATCTTGTTGTCTCGCAATGCTTCTCTTCGCGGCTACCGCTACGGCGTCGCTGGTGTCGCACTCGGTTTCGTCGCGTGGAGCGCGCTTGCCGCGGTGCCGCAGCCAGCTCCGCTGCCGGTGCCCGGTGTGCCGGTGCTGACGGACGCGGCAGTCGGTGGTGCGACTGTGCCGGTGCTGGTCAGCCCGCACCGGCCCGGGCGCAATCTCGTGCACTTCCCTTCGAGCGCGGGCACGGACCTGTCCGCCGGCGTCGAGGGCGGAATCGTGACCACTGCGGCGGCGCGTCCCGGTGCCGAAGGCAGCTGGGCCGAGGTCGAACTTCCGGCCGGACGCAGCACTCTCGTGGTCCGCAAGGGCGACGCGACCACCACGGTCGACGTCGACGCGGGTACCGAAGCGGGCCCGGCGGTGCCGGACGCCGACGCGCCGGAATGCGCGGAAGCCGCACTCGGCGGTCTGGTGGCGCAGAAACGCGAGGTGCTCACCAGCTGTCCGGCAGAGGCGTTGTCGCCGGAGGACCGCGGTTCGCTGGTGAAGCTGGTCGAGTTCCTCGCCTCGCGAAAGCCGTCGGCGATCACGCTGGTCGAGGACAAGTCGCCGCGCGGGGTGCAGGCCGCGCAGCTCGTTCGTGAGACCGCTTCCCGCGTCGGTCTGCCGGTGCGCCCGGACGCGGCGGCGGACACCGCGCTGGTGGTCGTCTCCGGCTGGAGCGACGGGTACCTCGCGATGAGCCGCGCCGCCGAATCGCAGCGGCTCAAACCGACCCACCAGTTCGGCCTGTACCTCGCGCCGTGGCTGCTCAACGGACCCATCGTGAACACCGTGGCCAGCGCGGCCATGCCGCTGCGCTTCGACCCGCGCGACCAGCTCGCGGTGAGCTACGCGGTGGCCGTCGGCAACAGCTTCGGCGGGGAAAGCCCGTCGCTAGGCGGTTTCCGGACCTGGCTCGGTCCACAGTGGACAGCGGTGAACGGCGAGGTGCAGCTGTTCGCGGCCGCGCAGGTCAACGCGATGCCGATGTACCCCAACGAACCGCACGCGCCCGGCATGCAGGCCGCGCGCGACTACGCCGGGCAGTGGATCCCCGACGGAACCATCGTCCCGATCAGCGGCGCGCTCCGCTGAGCCCCCAGTTCCCCGAAGAAAGGAAAACCCTGATGAAACGCATTGCCGCCCGGATCCTGCTGCCGCTCGCCGCGGCCGGGGCGTTCGCCGGATTCGCCGGGGGAGTGGCCAACGCCGCCACCCCGGAGACGTCCGCCGCCGGTCAGCCCGCTGGCCTGCCTTCGTTGCCGACTGGCGGCCTCCCGTCCCTCCCGACCGGCGGCTTGCCCTCGCTCCCGACTGGCGGTCTCCCGTCCCTGCCGACCGGTGGCCTGCCCTCGCTGCCGACTGGCGGCTTGCCGTCCTTGCCGACCGGCGGCCTGCCCTCGCTGCCTTCCGTGCCGAACCTGCCCACCCCGGGCCTGCCCGGCGTCCCCGGCGCACCGACCGGCGGCGGACCGTCGGTCTGGGTCGTCCCCGGCCTCGACGCGGGCAGCCTCCTCGGCCCGACCACCCAAGCCCCGGCCCAGCTTCTCGCGCCGGTGTTCAACGCCATCACCGCCGTTTCCTGAGCACAGAAGGAGAAAGCCATGAAAAAGACCGTCGTCCGAGCTGTCGCCGCCACCGCGCTCGCCGGAGCCGCCGTGCTCGGCGCCGCCGCGCCCGCGCTGGCCGCGACGCAGGACCAGCCCGGTGTCACCGTCGTCGACGAGCCGGACACGTCGAACCTGAACAACATCTGGACGTTCGCCCCGCTGGGCGTCCCGGCGCTGGGCCTGATCCAGTCGCTGAACGGCGTCCCCGGCCGGATCCTGCCCGGCTGACCCCGCCTCCGCCGGTGGTTCCCCTCGTCCCCGGGAACCACCGGCGGATCCCGCCGAAAGAACGAGGACCATGGACAGACAGCTGATCGGCCGGCTCGCGATCGCGGGCATCGCGGTGGCCGCCGTCGCCGCGACCGTAGTGATCCTCGGCACCGGCGACGATCCCGCGCCCGCCCCGGTCGCCGTGACCGCGCCGACCACCGAGGTGCCGCAGCGCGCCCCAGACCGCACGGTGACCCGCACCCTGGCCCCGACGACCTCCACCGGGCCGGTCGCGCCCGCTCCGTCCAGCTGGCAGATCACCTACGAACTCTCCGGCTCCGGCACCGCCACCGTGGTTTACGACGACAACGGCCTCGGCCTGGTGCACCAGGAGCTGTCGGTGCCGTTGCCCTGGAGCAAGACCCTGACCTGGCCGAAGACCGCCGTCGCGCCGACTGTGCAGCTCATGGGCCAGTCGAGCGACGCGGTCGAATGCCGGATCTCGGTGAACGGCGTGCTGGCGCGGTCCGCGAAAGCCTCCGGAGGCGAGGTCGCCAGCTGCGCGGGACGGCTCAGCTGAGGTCCTTGGAGAACCAGTGCTCGGCGTACCGGTCGTCGTTGAACGCCTCGACCTCCGCGTAGCCCATCGACGCGTACAGCGCGCGTGCTTCGACCAGATCGTCCCGGGTGTCGAGCCGCATCCGGACCGAGCCCAGCCGCTTGGCCGCCTCTTCGGCCGCCGCGACGATCAGCTTGCCGCCGCCGTGCCCGCGATGTTCCGGGCGTACGTACACCTTCGTCAACGCGCTCAGCCCGGGCTCGACCATCCGGACGCCGACGCAACCGGCCGGCTTCCCCTCGCGGTAAGCCACCAGGAACGCTCCGGTCGGCGCGACGAGGCCGTCGCTCGGCTCGTCGGCCAGTGCCGCGTCCACCTCGGCGGGTGTCGCCGGGCGGCCGTGATACCGCGACGCCAGTTCGTCCATGTACTCGCGCAGGATCGCGGTCGCGTCGGGGTGTTCGGCCGGGAATTCGCTGATCTTCCAGTCCACGTCCCTCATCTTGGGGAGTCCGTCCACCGATTTCCCCGGCAGGTACCGTGCAGAACGGCAGGGGAACCGAACGAGGAGGCGACATGGACGGCAGCGAGAAGGTCGACCAGCCGGGGGACAAGAAGACCGGCGGCAGCCATGCCGCGCCGGAGGGGGCTGGAGTGCACCCGCTGATCGATCTGTCGCGCGACCCCAACCCGGGCAAGCCCGACCACGCGAAGCCCGACGAGGACTGACCCGCGGCCCGGCCCGGCGGGTGCACACCGCCGGGCCGGGTTTCGCGGCTCGCCCCGGTGAGGTGATTGTCACCCCGGGGCGGAAGTCCATTGTGGAACATCCGGCGGCTCTTCTTCTTGCCGCCGAAGAATTTCTCTCGCGTTCTTAACGCCGCCGCGAGTCCCGCCGCGTCTTCCGTGCGCAGGGTCCTCGCCGCCGATGAGCTTGGCGCGCGATGCCGAAAGTCCGTGAGGGGAACCCTGAGGGAATCAGAGTCCCTCAGGGTTCCCCTCACG
>NZ_JBHZAG010000049.1:69159-73945 GCF_042754125.1 Amycolatopsis sp. NPDC059235 | reverse complement strand
GGGACTCAGAGTCCCTCAGGGTTCCCCTCACGGACAGCCGATCCGCCTAGGTCCGTAGACCTGGGCAAGACCGCACCCGCGGCGCCGCCGTAAGCCACTGGCATTGGGTTCTGGGTCGTGAAGGGGACCCCACGAACCTGGGCTCAGTCGAGCAGGGCGGCGGTGGTCTTCAGGCGTTCTTGCGCGCTTTCCACAATTCGGGTCACCAGTTCCGCGCAGCTTGGCAGGTCCTCGATTACTCCGACTACCTGCCCGGCGGCCAGCATCCCGGCGCGGGTGTCGCCTTCCACCAAACCTGCTTTGAGCAGCATGGGGGTGTTCGCGGCCAGCATGGTTTGCGTCCACGAGCGGTCGCTGCCGCGTTTCATGCGCAGGCCGTCGGCGATCAGTGACGGCCAGGATTGGCCGCTCAATCGCTTGAAGTCCGTTGTCCGGCGCAGGGTTCGGGCCATTCGTTGGACGAAGCCTTCCTTCGTGAGGCCCTCGATGAACGGTGTGCGCAGCAGGCGGTGCGGCATGCCGTCGGCCTTGGTGGTGACGACGGTGCCGTCCAGGCCGAAGCCTAGGTAAGTGCGTTTGATGTCGTCCGGAACCGCGCTGTCGCTGGTGAGCAAAAAGCGCGTGCCCATACCGATTCCGGCCGCGCCATAGGACAGTGCGGCGGCTAGGCCACGGCCGTCGAAGAAGCCGCCGGCGGCGACGACTGGGATGTCGACTGCGTCCAGTACGGAGGGCAGCAGCAGGGTCGTCGCGGTCGGGCCGGTGTGGCCGCCGCCTTCGCCGCCTTGCATCATGACCAGGTCCGCGCCCCACGAGGCGACCTTTTCGGCGTGGCGGGCGGCGCCGACGGTGGGCATGACGACCAGGCCGTGGTCCTTCAACCGGGCGATCAGGTCTTTTTTCGGGGCCAGGGCGAAAGAAGCCACTTTGACGCCGTGCTGTATCAGCAGCTCGGCGCGTTCGGTGGCGTCGCCGGCGTCGGCGCGCAGGTTTACGCCGAAGGGGTTGTCCGTGCGCTGTTTGACTTCCTTGATGGCGTGGTCGAGCTCGTCGTAGGTCATCGTCGCGGAGGCGAGGATGCCCAATGCGCCGGCGTTGGCGGTCGCGGACACCAGGCGCGGGCCGGCGACCCAGCCCATGCCGGTTTGCACGATCGGGTGGGTGACGCCGGTCAGCTCGGTGAGCGGGGTGCGGAGAGGCACGGGTCTCCTCGAGAGTCAGTCGTTCATCGGGCGGCCGGTGGCGACGAAGGCGTCGCGGTGTTCGTCGGCGGCTCCGATGAGGTTGAGTTCGAAGGTGTAGCCCTGTTCGTACCGGTAGCTGCGGTTGACGTCGATCGGGTCGATGCCGTTCAGCGCGGCTTTCGCGGCCCGGATGACGCGCGGGTCCTTCGCGGCTACCTCGGCGGCCAGGGCGAGCGCGGCGTCGTGCAGGTCGGCGGCGGGCACGGTTTCCAGCACCGAACCGTGCTGTACCAGGTCCTTCGCCGCGATGGTGCGGCTGGTGAAGTACAGCGTGCGCATCAGGTGCTGCGGGACCAGGCGGGCGAGGTGGGTGGCTGCGCCAAGGGCGCCGCGGTCTACCTCGGGGACGCCGAAGTACGCGTCGTCGGCGGCGATGATCGTGTCGCAGTTGCCGACCAGTCCGACGCCGCCGCCGAGGCAGAAGCCGTTCACCGCGGCGATGACTGGCACGGCGCATTCGTAGATCGCCTTGAATGCCAGGTAACAGCCGCGGTTCGCGCCGACCAGGGCGTCGAAACCGGTGGTGCGCTGCATTTCCTTGATGTCGACGCCGGCGTTGAAGCCGCGGCCCTCGGCGCGGAGCAGGACGACGTGCACCGCCGGGTCCTCGCCCGCCTCCCGCACGGTTTCGGCGAGGCGGAACCATCCGGCGACCGGCAGGGCGTTCACCGGCGGGTAGTCCATGGTGACCACGAAGGTGCCGTTGTCGTGGAGCTGCGTGGAAATCGTCACGTGCGTTCCTAACCTAGCGATTGCTTGGTAGCCTAACACTTGCTTGGTTTACGGGGAACCGCCTCGCCGGAACGGAAGACGAACGGAGAAGATGTGAGCGGGATCTTGGAGGGCCGGGTCGCGATCGTGACCGGGGCCGGCCGCGGACTCGGCCGCGAGCACGCGCTGGAACTCGCCCGCCAGGGCGCGCGTGTCGTCGTGAACGACCTCGGCACGTCGGGTGCGGGCGAGGGGGCGTCCGACGGCCCGGCCGGCGAGGTGGTCGAAGCGATCCGCGCGCTGGGCGGCGAAGCGGTGGCCAATGGCGCCGACGTCGTGAACTTCGCGGCGACGGAAGCGCTGGTGCGGCAGGCGGTCGATACGTTCGGCGGGCTGGACATCGTCGTGAACAACGCGGGCTTCGTGCGCGACCGGATGATCGTGACCACCAGCGAACAGGAGTGGGACGCGGTCGTCGCGGTGCACCTCAAAGGGCATTTCGCGCTGATGCACCACGCTGCGGGCTACTGGCGCGCGGAGGCGAAAGCCGGGCGTACGCGGGCGGCGCGGATCATCAACACCACGTCCGGCGCGGGTCTGCAGGGCAGCATCGGCCAGGGCAGCTACAGCGCCGCCAAGGCCGGGATCGCCGCGTTGACGCTGGTCGGAGCGGCTGAACTCGGCCGGTACGGCATCACGGTGAACGCGCTGGCCCCGGCCGCGCGCACCCGGATGACCGAGGGCCCGTTCGCGGCGCAGATGGCCGCGCCGGACGACGGGTTCGACTCGATGCACCCGGGCAATGTGTCGCCGATCGTCGCTTGGCTCGCCAGCGAGGACGCCGCGGACGTCACCGGCCGCGTGATCGAGGTCGAAGGCGGCCGGATCTGCCTGGAGAACGGCTGGAGCCACGGCCCGTCCCGCGAACTGGACCGGCGCTGGACCGCCGCCGAAGCCGGCCCGGCCGTGCGCGAGCTGCTGAAGGAAGCGCCTACGCCCGAACCGGTTTACGGAGCCCAGTGAACAGCCCCGCGGACTGGAAGGGCCGGGTCCTCGGCGAACGCACCGTCGCCTACCCCGACCGCGACCCGATCCTCTACGCGCTCGCCATCGGCGCCCGTCCGGACGAACTCGACCTGGTCTTCGAGGACCGGCTTCGGGTGCTGCCGCCTTTCGCGCTGACGCTCGCCCAATGGGCCCCGGACGTCCTCGGCTCGGCCGGGGCGTTCGAGGTCGGCAACGCGGTGCATGGATCGCAACGGCTGCAAGTCTTGAAACCGCTGCCGCCCGCGGGTGAGATCTCCATGCGGGCCCGCGTTCCGGAGGTCTGGGACAAAGGCAGTGCGGCGGTTTATGAGGTGGCCGTGGAATCGGACTACTTCGTCGCGACGTGGTCGTTGTTCTGCCCCGGCATCGGTGGTTTCGGTGGCGAACGCGGCCCCGGTCGTCCGTCTGCCTTGGACAGTCCGGATTGGACCGCAGCACTGTCCACTGCGGACAACCAGGCTCTGCTCTACCGGCTGCTGGGGGACCGGCACCACATCCACGTCGACCCCGCCGCAGCAGCCGGGATCGGCCAGCCACGCCCGATCCTGCACGGCTTGGCGACTCTCGGCGCGGGCGCTCTGGTCGCTGCGCGCCAGGTCGGCGCACACCCCGCGGACCTGACGTCACTGGAAGGCCGCTTCGCCGCGCCCGTGTTCCCCGGCGAGGAACTGCAGGTCGAAGGTTGGTCCGACGGCGGCCTGCGGATCACGTCGGAACGCGGCCCGGTCGTCGACGGCGGACGTGTCCACTTCGGATAGAGGAATTGCGCATGAAGGTCTTGGTCATCGGCGGCACCGGCATGATCGGCTCGAACACCGCCGCCTACTTGAGCGGCCGCGGCCACGCCGTGACGGTCGCCGGACGACACGAACCCGACGCCGATTCCCTCGTGGCGGGCCTGCCGGTCCTGCTGGGCGACTACGCCCACGACGGTTTCGACGAGGCCGCGCTGGCCCCCTTCGAGGCGATAGTTTTCGCGGCCGGACAAGACATCCGGCACGTATCAGGCTGGGGCGACGAGGAATTCTGGCGGACGTACCAAATCGACGGCGTGACCGCGATCGCGTCGCGAGCGAAACGGGCGGGCGTCGGCCGCTTCGTCCAGATCGGCAGCTATTACCACCAGGTCCGGCCGGATCTCGCGGAAACGAACCCGTACGTCGACGCCCGCCGCCTGGCCGACGAAGGAGCGCGTGCCCTCGCCGGGGACGGGTTCGCGGTGTGCACGCTGAACCCGCCGTCGATCGTCGGAATGGCCCCCGGCCGCTCGACGCGGCAGTTCGCGAAAATGCTGGCCTGGGCTGATGGGGAGTTGGTCGGGAAGGTGCCGGACTTCGCGCCGGTGGGCGGCACGAACTACCTGTCCGTGCGGAGTCTGGCCGAGGCCGTCGAAGGCACCCTTTTACGCGGGGAATCCGGCGCGGCGTACCTGGTCGGGGACGAAAACCTCAGCTTCCGGGACTACTTCCAGCTGGTTTTCGACGTGTCCGGGTCCGGCCGGACGCTCGAAGAACGCGACGAGGAACACCCGTTCCTGCCGGACCGGGTGCTGGTCCCTGGCCGGGGCGCGACGATCTCGTACGAGCCGGACGCCCGCGAGACCGAGTTGCTCGGGTATCGCCGCAGGGACGTGCGGGCGACGCTGGAGGAGATGGCTGCGGCGGTGCGGTGAGTCGTGAGCGGCGGGGGGGGGGGGGGAAACCCCCCCCCCCCCCCCCGCCCAGGGGGGAAGGGGGGTTGGGGGGTGGGGCGGCCCCCCCAAACGAGGGGGGCCCACCACGAAA